>CAZPPU010000223.1:0-2833 GCA_964588515.1 uncultured Nitrospirota bacterium | reverse complement strand
TGAGTTTCCGGTTCATGGTCTCCACAGCAGGCTGGTATTGCAGTTGTTTTTCTACAGCATCCAGCACAATCACCTGCTGACTTTTCGTTAGCGCCAGCAAATGCCCTTCTGTTTCCGGAGAGTATTCAATGCGATATTTCATGAATTTCTCTTGCACTAAGATAATTCTTGATGAACAGTTTATTTTTGGGCATAAAGATCGTGGGAGTTTTTAATCTTCTCTTTGCCGTCAAAATATTTTGGCAGATATTTTTCAGCCCAATCCTCATCCCCAAAGTCATATGGCTTTATGTAATATGTTTTAATAACTTCTTCCTTCCACGGGATTTTGCCGTATCGAATATAATGATTGAATTTTTCTGAATCAAAATCTATTGGATTCTCTGGTCTGAGTTTATTTTGCAAGTCCTTTGCTTTTTCTATCACCTCAACGGCTTTCGGCGTCAAAACCGCTCCAAGCCATTCCTGCTTCTTCTCGTATCTGGCGGCATCCACTAATGCGGAACTCACCATGACCTCCCCATCCTTATAAAAATCTCCGCCTCCTATTGCTCCCCTCAAAGGAAATCCCGCTTTCATGCTGTCTGCCATGATCGCCGAGCAAGTTGCAAGAAAGACTTCCAAAGAGCCGCAAAAAAGCGGATGTCGGGTGGTATCCACAACAATAATGACTGTATCGGAAAAAATCCAGCGGTCAAGTTTCACAGCCCAAATATCAGCTCTTGCAAAATCCCGGATACCGTTTAAAACACCGCTTATTTTTAGTATGGCTTCTTCTATAGAGGTTTTCTCGATGAAGGACGAATAGCCTATGATGTCAAAGAAGCCAACGAGCGTGTCCTGGTAGTAAACAATTATACCGTTCTTTTTCAGGTAATACGCGACGACTTCATGTGGATTGCCATCAAACTTATACAAAATGTCGTCAAGGTCTTCCCGCGGAAATTGTAAAACATCTTTCCGCCCTTTTACGGTTACGTCCAATCGTTCGGCGGAATGGTCAATCCGCACATCGTTGACTTGCCGGAATTCTCTGAATCTCTCTGCCCATTCCTCAAGTGGATATGAAGAAGCTGTTTTCATACAGAACCTATATAGAACTGAGTGACCACATTTTATATTACATATTTATACAGGGATTTTCACCTTTCGGGGGTTATAGGGGACGCAAGCCCCCTATACATTAAAGGGGCGGGGAGAAACCTTAAAGCGAAAGCATCCCTGCGAGGAGTGCCCGCTGGGGGGACTCTAAAGCCTAACCCGTCCGCAAGGCCCTGATGCTTTTAAGTATGTCCGAAAAAAGCCTCCTGAACTTCCTGCCTTCCGCGGCTCTGTCGAACTCCCCGAGCCATTTCCTGATGTAGGCCGTATCGCAGTCGGGATTTTTTACAAGAACAGACCTTGCATCTTCGATGTCCCTTGGCCGGCCTGCGAATATTTTATGTATGACGACATCCTCTACGCTCGCGAATTTAACCTTGGAGCCCGCAAGCCTGACATCCCTCGCCCTCGATATCGCCAGCCTTTCGTAAGGGGTGAACGAGAAAATGAAGTCAACCCTTATCCCGCTTTTTTTATCTTTTGCCGGAAGGACAAAGGTGCGAGCCGCAAATCCGGCCGGGTCTTCCGGGACGGGTTCAAGCGCCGCCTCTTTTATGGAGTCTTCAAGAAGGGGGAGCTTCTCCGTGCCGACTCCGAGGGTTATGTCGATGTCTTTAGTGAGCCGTGGAGAGCCGTAGAGCAACACCGCCTGTCCGCCTATAATCATATAGGGGATTTTCCGCCTCTTGAGCGCGGAGGCTGTCCGCGCTATGATTTTTTCGAACATGAGTTCAGTATCCCGGCAAGCCTTATGTCGGCCTCTATATCCTTGAGCGGCTCTCTCAGCGGGAGCACTCCGAGGCTCACTGCCTCCCTCCACATCGCCTCAAACAGCTCAAGCGCCTTATGATATGAAAGCCGTTCCTTTCTCAGCTCCCCATCCTCGAATTCCGCCAAAAGCGCCGGGTTCCTTATCATATATGGATTATACTACACCCGATCGGACACCGCGCCGGGTCATTTTATTTCCAGCATCCTCTCAAGGGCCCTGCTTGCCGGGACCCTGACATCTTCCGGGACCTTTATCACATGGGTCATCTCCTTAAGCGCCCGATGGACGCTCTTAAGAGTGGTCTTTTTCATGTTCGGGCAGAGCATGTCTTTTCTTAAGGGGTGAAAGACCTTTTCGGGGTTTTCCCTTTTGAGCCTGTGCATGAGCCCAAGCTCCGTGCCCACGATGAACTCCCTGTGCGAAGATGTCTTTGCGAACCTGAGCATCCCGGATGTGCTCGTCACATGGTCTGCAAGGTCTAAGACCTCGGGCCTGCATTCGGGGTGGGCCATGAGAAGGGCGTCGGGGCGCTCTTTCTTTGCCTTTATGACATCCGCCTTCGTAACCCTGTCGTGGACATGGCAGAAGCCGTCCCATGCGATTACCTGTTTTTTCGTGTTCCTCTGCGCCCACATCGAAAGGTTCCTGTCCGGGATACATATGACCAACTCATCGGGCAGGGACTCTATGACCTTAACGACATTGGAGGATGTACAGCATATGTCGCTATGGGCCTTCACATCCGCAGTCGTATTTACATAGGCAACGACGGGCGCCCCGGGGTACTGCCTCTTTATATCCCTGAGGGTAAACCCTACCGGGAATACGAGCGAGGGCTGAACCTCATACCCCGGAAATGTCTTCCAGAGGCTCCGGGGGGAGTCCACCTTTATCATCTCGGCCATCGGGCAGTCGGCGGTCGGCTCGGGAAGGAGCACGGTCTTTTCCGGGGAAAGTATG
>CAZPPU010000222.1:2549-2858 GCA_964588515.1 uncultured Nitrospirota bacterium | reverse complement strand
CTCCCATGTATTGTTTGAAACCTTTACGGAGCCGAAAGACTCTTTTTCGTAGAGCTTGTAGTTGTTCGAGAAAACGCTTCCCATGGAGGCGACCTCTATGTCCACGGGCGGCCTCGTCTGCTTGAGCGTGGCCGCCTTTATGATGATGGCGTCGCTCTCCAGACCGTCTGAGCTTACGGCGCTCAACCTGTATGTGTATGAGGTCTCGGGCTTGACCTTTTTGTCCACAAACGGGGATTGGGCCTGGCCGTCCATGAGGACATAAGGGCCGGAAGCATTGTTCAGGGGGGAAGCACTATAACTCAGCAG
>CAZPPU010000222.1:0-2539 GCA_964588515.1 uncultured Nitrospirota bacterium | reverse complement strand
CTGCCATGTGATTGTGATTTCCCTTTCGCCCGGGGAGATGCTGTACCATGGGGGCGGCGAGGGTATGAACTTCACCGCCTGCACGGTCGCTACATTGCTTAAGCCGCTTTCGTTTCCGTCTTTAGCGCCTGAGCTTACCCTGTAGTAATAAAGCCTGTCCGGCTCGACGCCCGTATCCTCGAAGGTGTTCGCCGTGGCAATGCCCGCCTGCCTGTAATTTATCTTGTCGTCGGACCGGTAGACCGTAAAATGGTCTATGAACTCCTCGGCGGTCGCTTCCCATGTAAGGACTACGCTCCTCATCCCGCCCTGGGCATGGAGATTGGCAGGCGTCGCCGGAGTATAAACGAGGTCAAGGAGCTGGATTCTTCCGCCTTCGGGGTCGGTGATGAATGTAGAGGTCTCATCCTTAAGGGCAAACGATGCAGGCCCTTGGAAGTCTCCCTTGCCCTTGCCCTTCGCGCCGAAGCCCCTAAGGGAATCCCCCTTCTGGTTGAATGCCTGAACCCTCCGGTTGCCGGAATCGAGGACATAGACCTCGGTTGCGGTCACGATTATGTCGGAGGGCTTGTCGAGTTTGCCCCATGCAGTGCCTTTTCCGCCGAAGTTCTTTACGAAATTTCCCATACTGTCGAAGACGAAGACCTCGGCCTTTCCCCTGTCCATGACATAGATGTTTTCGGAAGCATCGAGCGCAACTGCTACAGGCTCCTCAAGGAGGGTTACGCCCACTCCCTTTATCTCTCTCAGGAAGACCCCGTCTTTATTGAACGCCTGAACCCTCGAATTGCCGGTGTCGGCCACATATATCACCCCGCCTTTGGATATTACGATGCCCTCCGGCCCGGAGAGATAGCCGGGCTTGCCGCCCGGAGAGCCCACCTTAAAGACGACCGTGCCCCCGGCATCGAGTTTCAATATACTGCCGCCTTTTCTGTCCGCCATCCAGAGAGCGCCCTCGGGGTCAATGGCCATTCCTCCGGCGGCTTTCCATGGGTTGAGCTTCCCTTGTCCGCCTATCCGGGTCAAGCTGTCCTTTTCGAGAACGAACAGGGAATTATCCTCCCCGGATACGCCGTAGAGCCTTGTGCCGTCCCACAGGATATCGTCGGCCTTCACATTCAGGTCCTCGACCCACCGGACAGCGGGGAGGTAAGGCGCCTCTTCTACAACGAGCGGGACCGTCTTTGTGGAGAATATCTGAAGGGTATTTTTATCCGAATCCGCTACAAAGACATTTCCGTAGGCGTCTATGGAGAGCCCGGAAATCTCCCTGAACTGGGCCTTCCCCTTGCCGCCGGTGCCGAAAGAGAGGAGCTGGTTGCCGCTGAAATCGAACTTCCTGACTTGATGAGTGCCGTTGTCGGCCGCATAGAAACCGCTTGTGTCCACGGCTATGCCTGAGGGCTCTTTGACGGTGTGATATGTAGCATGGTGGGTTCCGAGGGGAGTAAACACCGTTATATTGTCCTTATCGGCTACATAGATGTAGCCCCTGTAGTCGACCCCGACATCCAGAGGGCCGCCGAGCCGGCCTTCGCCGATGGAATTCAGGTATATGCCGTCGGGGCTGAAGACCTGTATGCGCCTGTTTCCGGAATCCGCCACAAGGACTATGCCCCTTCCTGCGCATATGCCTTGAGGCTTGCTGAACTCTTTCGGCCCGCTCCCTCCGGCGCCGAAGCTCTCAAGATACTTGCCGTCCTTTGAGAATATGAATATCGAATCGCCGTCGGCATCGGCCACATAGACCCTGTCTTTGTAAACGGCTATTCCCGAGGGCGCATCCAATTGCCAGCCGAGCGTTTCCTTCGTCTTTTTGCCGCCCCAGAAGGCAGTCTCTTTACCGTCCCGGTCGAGGACATGAACCCCCGACCTCTTCGCATCCGTTATGTATATGTTTCCGTCTTCGTCCGTTGCGACATCCGAGGGGTTCCCTATATGGGCGCCGCTTAATTCCTGCTTGAACTCGACCTGCTCGATGGCGAGGATATAACCCGGAATTAAAACAAAGATTAAGACAACCGCACCCGCAAAGACCTTCAATTTTACCTCCCCGACGGTGGATATGAAATTATAAATTTTACATGCAAAAATTGCAAATGCTTACCGGGTCTGAGCATAGGAGGCCCTTATAGGCCCATAAGAATTTTTAATTTGACGGGGGGGGGCCAGTTATGTTTAAATTCAGACGCAGGAAAAGGCGGCCTCGTAAAAACACATTTAAAAGGGGGAAGAAGATGGCAAAGAGGACAAGCATAGGCCTAATGGCAATGGTTTTGTTTTTCGGCCTTGCAACCACTGCGATGGCCTACAGCATCAGGGACGATGCCACAGGCGGGGACTGCGTACAAATCGGCGTCTGGGATGCGGGGACGAAGACATGCACCCTGATGGGAGATTTGTATTTGTCTATGTATCAGTGGCTAAATGTTGATAGCGATTTTATAATTCTTGATGGTAACGGGCATTCATTAATCGGCTCGACATTGTCCCTTCCTTTCGTTGAAGTAGGAAGGACTCCAGTTGCATTATCTTA
>CAZPPU010000221.1:0-2932 GCA_964588515.1 uncultured Nitrospirota bacterium | reverse complement strand
CAATTGCAAGAGGCAATAAGACAGCCGCAAGGAACCAGTTGAACGCCTTCATCAATGAGGTCAATGCACAGAAGGACAAGCATATCTCATCTGCGGCAGTAAAGATACTTCTCGAAGACGCACAGTATATTATGGGGACACTTACAGAGGGAAAATGAAGGGCAAACACCTCACACCGGAGGCATATGCGCTTTTGAAATATAATGCAATGTATCTGATGGAGAAACTATAACAAGGAGTTCGAATGGCCGAAATAATAACCGCCGGAAAACTTAAAACCAGAGAGCTTACCGTAAGCATGGGGCCCCAGCACCCGGCCACCCACGGGGTCCTCAGGCTCGTCCTTGACCTCGACGGAGAGACCGTTGTTAAGTGCACCCCCTATGTCGGCTACCTCCACAGGGGCGTTGAGAAGCTTGCCGAAGACAGGACATATCTAACTGCGCTCCCCCTCACGGACAGGCTCGATTACATATCCTCGATGGCAAACAACATAGGCTATGTGGTCGCCGTAGAGAGGCTCTTCGGCATAGAGCCTCCGGAGAGGGCCAAGTTCATAAGGACGATGGCCTTTGAGATGACAAGGATATCGAGCCACATCATATGGGTGGCAACCCATGCCCTCGACATAGGCGCAATGACCGTATTCCTTTATTCCTTTAGGGAGAGGGAATGGCTCCTCGACCTCTTTGAAATGCTCTGCGGCGCGCGGCTCACGGTGAGCTACCCGCGCATAGGAGGCGTAAGAAACGATGTCACAGAGGAGTTCTTGGATAAACTCTATAAGTTTGCCGAGGACTTCCCCGCGCATGTGGACGAATACGAGACCCTCATAGATAAAAACCGCATATGGCTCAAAAGGACAAAGGGCATAGGGGTGTTGTCCGCGGAAGAGGCCGTAAACTGGGGGCTTTCGGGCCCTATGCTCAGGGGTTCGGGCATACCCTACGACATTAGGAAGTTCGCTCCGTATGACGCCTACGACAAGGTGGAGTTCGATGTGCCGGTGGGGAAGGCCGGCGATGTCTACGATAGATACCGCTGTAGGATGATAGAGCTGAGGCAGTCGGCCCGCATAATAAAGCAGTGCATAGAGAAGCTCCCTCCCGGCCCGGTCATGGCCCCGGACGCACCCAAGTTCACCCTCCCGCCGAAGGAAAATGTCATGAAGGACATGGAATCCCTCATCCACCACTTCATCCTCATAACGAAAGGCCCGGCGCTTGCCCCGAAAGGCGAGATTTACTCGGCCGTTGAGGTCCCCAAAGGAGAGCTCGGCTTTTACATCGTAAGCGACGGCTCGGGCAAACCCTACAGGCTGAGGCTGAGGGCGCCGTCTTTCGTCCATGCCTCCGTGCTTCCAAAGCTCTGCGAGGGCGGGCTCATCGCCGATGTCATCGCAAATATAGGCACTATAGACATAGTGCTCGGGGAATGCGACAGGTAATGGGCGCTGCCCATTAAAAGGGGGCGGTAAATATTCCCTTCTTCAGAAAGCTTACGCACTCCTTAAGCGGGAAGCTCATAGTCGCCATCGGCATTTCCACAATCATGGTGTCTTCGTTTTTTTGGTTCTTCCTTATAAATTACTAGAAAAACTCAGCCATTAAAAATACCATAAACTACGGCCTTTTCTTCGGCGAGTATGTCAGGAAATCCACGCGGTACGGGATGCTTACATTCCATAGGGAGCTGATACAGAAGACCGTCGAGGAGATAAGCTCCGTTCAGGGGGTCAGGAACATCAGAATATTCGACAAGAAAGGCAAGATACGATACTCCTCCATTAAGGAAGAAATAGGAAGCGTCGTGGACAAGGATTCCGCCGACTGCACGAAATGCCACCTGACGGACAGGCCGCGGGCGTGGCCCACGAGATAAACAACCCCCTTACCGGCATAGTAACCTTCGCTCACCTCCTTCTGAAACACACCCCCGCCGACAGCCCGGAGCGGAAAGACCTCGAGGTGATAATCGAGCAGGCAGACAGGTGCACAAGCATCATAAAAGGTCTCCTTGCCTTTGCAAGGTCTACCCCGTTTGAGAAAGCCCCCACCGATATCAACGAGGTGCTGAGAAGCTCCGTCAGGGTCCTCGGCAGTAAGGCCGATTTCCATAACATAACCTTTGCAACCGACATGGACGGAACGCTCGGCCCTATAACGGCCGACGCCGCAAGGCTCCAGCAGGTATTCCTGAACATCATTGTGAATGCGGCCGATGCGATGGAAGGCAGGGGAACCCTGAGCATCCATACCCGCAAGGTCTTGGAAAACGGGGAGGAATTTGCCGAAGTGGAGTTCACCGACACGGGCCCGGGCATCGAACCCGCAAACCTCACAAAGATATTCGATCCCTTCTTCACGACCAAGCCCGTCGGCAAGGGGACCGGCCTCGGCCTTGCGGTCAGCCACGGCATCGTAAGGGAGCACGGCGGCGACATCCGTGTAGAAAGCCCCCCGGGTTCGGGGGCGAGTTTCTTTATAAGAATCCCCCTGGAGGAGCATTTTGGATAGGGACAGACCGAAAGTCCTTGTGATAGACGACGAAGACATCATACGGGTGAGTTGCCGGCGCATACTCGCCGAGGCGGGCTACGAGGTCAAGACTGTAAAGGACGGCTCCGAATGCATCGGGATTCTGGCAAAAGAAGGGTTCGATGTCGTGCTCACGGACCTGAGGATGCCCGATATAGACGGCATCGAGGTCCTGCGCAATGTAAAGGAAAAGTGGCCGGACACGGAGGTGATAATAATCACCGGCTATAGCACGGTCCCCTCGGCGGTCTCCGCCATGAAGTACGGCGCCTTCGATTACATCGAAAAGCCCTTCACCCCGGAGGGCCTCCTTCAGGTAGCGGCAAAGGCGGTCGAAAAAAAGAAGCTCCTCATCGAGAGCATAAGGCCCCGGCGGAAAATGCCCGGCCTTTACA
>CAZPPU010000220.1:0-2935 GCA_964588515.1 uncultured Nitrospirota bacterium | reverse complement strand
TCCTCTCTTCTTTTAAAATCTCAGAGATTTTTTCGGAGACAGAGCCTGAAGGATATTTCTCTTCGCTATGCTATAATTATAAATCAGAAAGGAGGTAATTTATGCCTAAGGTTATTTTTGAAATACCGTCGGATGTAAAAGACATCATATCCAAGCATAAGGAGATTGACTGGAACCGGGTCATAAGCGATACCCTATGGAGCTATGCCAGAAAGATAAAACTACTTGATTCCATCACCTCTAAAAGCAAGCTGACAGATAAGGACATCTCCGCCTTAGACCATGAGATAAAAGCAGGTCTTATAAAGAAATACCGGAATTGATACTTGTCATAGATACAGGCATCATTATCTCCGCCCTTTTAAAGGATTCCGTAACAAGAGAGATATTGCTTTTTCCTGCCAATGAGTTCCTGCTTCCGGAGTATGCCCTTGAGGAGATAGAGGCTCATAAAGAGGCTATCTCAAGGCGCAGCGGGCTAAAAAATGAGGAAATAGATGTAGTCCTGTCTATGCTCATGGAAAACATAACCATCGTCCCAGCCTCAAGGATTAAGCCATATCTAAGGGAAGCCCATAAGCTCATCGGCAATATAGACCCTTTTGATGTTCCTTTTGTAGCGCTTGCCCTATCAACGAAGAATGACGGCATCTGGTCGAATGACAGGCATTTTGAAGGCTTAAAAGAAATCAAAGTATGGAAGACCTCTGATGTTTTAAACCTCATGAGAAAAGGGAAAAGATAGCCTAAACATTTTTTGCCCTCGATATAAAAAGCCCCATCTTTGAATGGTCTTTTTTCCCTTTTTCCTCTTCGACTCCGCTTGAGACATCCACGGCATATGGCCGCACCCACCTTACGGCCTTCTCCACATTGTCCGGGGTAAGCCCGCCTGCGAGGATGACCCTCCCCAGCCGCTTTGCATCGAGGGCGATGTCCCAGTTGAAGACCATGCCTGTGCCGCCTAAGAGGTCGGGCGTATATGCATCAAGGAGGAATGCCGAGACATTATAGCGCTTGAGGGGTTCGAGGTCGCTAAGCTCCTTCACCCTTATGGCCTTTATGACACGCCTGTCCGCGGGACATGCCTCCGGAGGCTCATGGCCGTGAAGCTGGACGATATCCACGCCCGAGCGGGCGACCTTCTTTTCAAGCTCGGAGAGCGGCTCGTCAACGAAGACCCCGACGGCCGCAACAAAAGGCGGGAGCTTGAGGATTATCTTCCTTGCCTCCTCAGGCGGTATGTACCGGGGAGACCCCTTATAGAAGACGAACCCAAGCGCATCCGCGCCAAGCCCGACCGCGGCCTCGGCGTCTTCGTGGTTGGTTATCCCGCAGATTTTAACCTTGACGGTCAATGACCGCCTCCCTTCATCAATTCGTCTATCTTCCTGCCGATGTCTTTGGCCTCCATGAGGGTTGTGCCCACAAGGACGACATCTACGCCCGCCTGCTCAAGCATGAGGACATCGTCCCTTTTCGATATGCCGCTTTCGCTCACAACGACCTTGCCGCCGGGGATATCCTTCTTAAGTGCGATTGTCGTATTGATGTCCACCTTCATGGTCTTAAGGTCCCGGTTGTTAATCCCTATTATACCCGCATCCGCGCGGAGCGCAAGCTCAAGCTCCCGGAGGTCGTGCACCTCAAAGAGGACGGAAAGCCCGAGTCCGGAGGCAAGGTCTAAATATTCATCCGCCTGAGCCTTACCGAGTATGCCTGCTATGAGAAGCACTGCGTCCGCGCCGAGGGCGCGGGATTCGTATATCTGGTATTCGTCGAAAATGAAGTCCTTTCTGAGGACGGGCTTGCCCGAAACATCCTTGACCGTCTTTATATACTCCGGCAGGCCCATAAAAAAATCCTCTTCGGTAAGGACCGAGACGGCATCGGCCTTTTCACGATAAACCAGTGCAATCTCCGCGGGGTCGAAGTCCGGCCTTATGACGCCCTTCGACGGGGAGGCCTTCTTAAGCTCGGCTATCAGCCTTATGCCGTTTTGTCTTTTGATTGCGGCCCTGAAATCCGAGGGCGCGGCGAGGTCCGCTATCTTCGCCTTAAGCGCCTTAAGCGGCGTCGCGGATTTCGCATGGTCGAGCCTCCGCCGCTTCTTTCTCAGGATTTCATCGAGTATGCCCATACGAACCGCTCCAATAGTATTCCATATCGAGGAGGCGTCTTTTAATCTCCACGCCGCTTGAATAGCCGCCGAGCCTGCCGTTTGACTCTATGACCCTGTGGCAGGGAAGGACTATGGGGACCGGGTTCCTTGCGAGGGCCTGCCCCACGGCCCTCTGCGCCCCGTGCCTTCCGAGCCTTTCGGAAAGCCACCCGTATGTCCTCGTCTCCCCGTAGGGGATGTCCCTGAGGGCAAGCCAGACGGATTTCTCGAACTCCGTGCCCGAAAGTAAGGCTATCTTCTGGTCGAATACCTTGAGGGCGCCCTCGAAGTAAGCGCGCACCTGTCTCTTAAAGGAATCAGGGACTCTTCCGGCTTTGACTCCGCGGGGCCTTTCCATCGAGACGCCGGCGAGCTCATCTCCGGAGAAGACCGCATAGAGCGGCCCGAGCGGGGTTTCAAGCCTTTCAAAGCGGAAGTTTTCTTTCATCGGTCGGAGGTTCATGAGTCGGTCAAATCAACCCGTAGTCCCTGAGCGTCTTTTTGAGCTTCTCCCTGTTTGCATCCGACATCTTGCAGAGCGGAAGCCTGAAGTCCTCCTTGACCTTGCCCATCATTGCGAGAGCCGTCTTTACCGGTATGGGGTTCGTCTCAAGGAACATTGCGTAGTTAAGGGGCTCAAGCTTGTAGTGGAGCCGTCTTGCCTCTGAGATGTTTCCGCTCTTCCATGCATCCCACATCCCGGCCTGGTCGCCGGGCGCAACATTGGCCGTAACCGAGCTAGAGCCCTTCCCGCACACTGCATACACCGCAACC
>CAZPPU010000219.1:1509-2954 GCA_964588515.1 uncultured Nitrospirota bacterium | reverse complement strand
GATAGAAGACAAGGTCGTGAAATTCCCGGATAAAGACAGGCATCAGGTATTCCTCGAACCCGAGGGGCGTGAGACAAAGGAATACTATGCAAACGGCATCTCGACGAGCCTCCCATACGATGTCCAACTCGGGTTCGTAAGGACGATCTCGGGGCTTGAGGAGGCCGAAATCATGAGGCCGGGCTATGCCATAGAATACGACTTCGTCCAGCCGACCGAGCTCAGGCATACCATCGAGACCAAGCGCATAGAGGGGCTTTATCTCGCAGGCCAGATAAACGGCACATCCGGCTATGAGGAGGCAGGCGCTCTGGGCCTGATGGCGGGAATTAATGCCGCCCTGAAGATAACGGAAAGACCGCCCCTCATATTGGGCAGGCACGAGGCGTATACCGGAGTCCTCATAGACGACCTCGTGACAAAAGGCACAAACGAGCCTTACAGGATGTTCACATCGAGGGCCGAATACAGGCTCCTCCTAAGGCACGATAACGCGGACATGAGACTCAGGGAAAAGGGTTTTCAGGCGGGCCTCGTAAGCGAAGGGGACTGGAGGAGATTTATCGAAAAGAGGGAATCCGTCCGGGCGGAGATTGAAAGATTTAAGAGCAAAAAAGCCAAGCCCGAGGCGGGCCCGCCGCAGACGGAAGAAATCAGAAGGCATGTAGAGATAGAGATAAAATACGAGGGCTATATAAGAAGACAACTTGAGGCCGCAGAAAGGCTCAAGGCATCCGAGGGCAGGCGGATTCCGGCAGGGATAAACTACCGGGAGATAAACGGCCTCTCAAAGGAAGTCCTCAATAAGCTCGAAGATGTAAGGCCGGAA
Organism: uncultured Nitrospirota bacterium; assembly: GCA_964588515.1. Taxonomy (GTDB): domain Bacteria; phylum Nitrospirota; class Thermodesulfovibrionia; order Thermodesulfovibrionales; family JdFR-86; genus CAZPPU01. The sequence goes on along the minus strand of CAZPPU010000219.1, from coordinate 2,125 downwards.
AGCATCGGGCAGGCGGGCAGGATTCCGGGCATTACGCCTGCGGCCCTCACGCTTATCATGCTCCATATCGAAAAGAAAAGAAGATGCCGGAAGTAGGCGTCAAAGGGCTTCTTAAGATAGGTCTTTCGGAATTGGGCATAGGGCTTACGGATGAGCAGGCAGGGGCCTTCATGCTTTATCTTGCCGAGCTTAAAAAAGGAACAGGGTCTACAGCCTCACCGCGCTCAAAACGGATAACGATATCGTAGTAAAGCACTTTCTCGATTCCTGCCTTTATCTGAGCTTTCTGCCTCCGGGCCCGCTCCGCATTGCCGATGTGGGCTCTGGGGCAGGACTGCCCGGAATACCGATTAAAATTATCCGGCCCGAGCTACACATCTCCCTCATAGAGCCGTCAAGGAAGAAGGCGACTTTTTTAAGGCACACACTGAGGGCGCTCGGCATGACCGGTATCGAGGCGGTCGAAAAACCGGTGGAGGCGGCGGGCACTGGCCGGTCACGAACGAGTGCGACTTCGCCCAGCCCAGCCCGAGCCGCAACGAGAGCGAGCCCACCTTCGCGTCGTCGTCGACACCGCCCGGATCACCGGTCACGTACAGGCCAGGGATGCCGATCC
>CAZPPU010000219.1:0-1499 GCA_964588515.1 uncultured Nitrospirota bacterium | reverse complement strand
ACGAGGGCGCTTTTTACGGTTAAGAGGTTTATTGCGAAGGCATCGCCGATTGTAAAAAAAGGCGGGCTATTGCTCATGAGCAAGGGGCCAAAGGTCGTCGGGGAGCTTAAAGAGATAAATGTCCCCTATGAGCTTAAGACCGCCAAGCTCCCCATGACGGATATGACGAGATACTTCGTGATTATTAAACCCACTGCCTCCTCTTGAGATATTCACCGAAAAAAATACCGGCACCCTGATAGCATACCCTTACTAATGATAAAAGGCACTTTTTCAGGGGTCTCAAATTACATCAATAAGCATCTTCTAAGTAATTAAACGTTAAAGCTCGCATAGAGGCATTATGCATTACAACCCTTCTATTATTCCCTTTATAGTTTCAATTAATCGAGATGCTGATGCATCGGTAATGCTTTTCCCGGCCTGAGCCTCGACCTTACCCCGGTCAATGTGCATGTCTTTGTCCCCGCATCCCAAATCCCAATCTGTGTGCAGTCCCCTCCCGTGGCATCGTCCCTTATGCTGTATGCCATCGCAGTGGTTGCGAGGCCGGAAAACAAAACCATTGCCATTAGGCCTATGAATGTCCTCTTTGCCATCTTCTTCCCCCTTTTAAATGCGTTTTTACGATGCCCCTGCTTCTGCGTCTAAGTTTAAACATAACCGGTCCCCCCCATCAAATTAAAAAATCTTATGGGGCGATAAGGAGATAATGGACGAGTCCCGCCTTGACGGTGTAGAATGGGATATCTCTATGGGAACCATTAACGACGAACTATCTCTGGAAAGGCTAAGGGCGCTCATAAAAAGCGGGCTCGGCTGTGAGCTCGTCCTCCTTAAAAGCGTGGGCTCAACCAACGATTTCACTTCCGGGCTTGCAGAGAAGGGCTTCCCTCACGGGACGGTCGTCATCGCGGAGGAGCAGACACAGGGCAGGGGGAGGTTCGGAAGGCCGTGGGTCTCGCCCCCGGGCAATATATATATGAGCATCCTCCTTCGGGACATTGCCGACGCCCCGCAGTTGACGCCTCTTGTCCCTGCGGCATGCGCCTCTGCCCTAAAGAGACTTACCGGCATTCCGGTCGGCATTAAATCGCCCAACGACCTTATGATTAATGAAAGGAAATTAGGCGGCATACTCATCGAGACACGAGCCGGGGCCGGGGGCATCCGGTATGCCGTCGTGGGCATAGGAATAAATGTAAATGCGGCCCCCGAGGGCGCAATATCGCTTTTTGAGGCGACGGGCAGGAGCTTCGACATGGCGGGGCTTATAGCAGGGGTTCTCGACGAATTGGATGAAAGACTTAAGGCATAAAAAAGGCAGAGGGGCTCGTACCCCCTCTGCCTTTTTTCCCTTTCCTCTTTTTCCTTAGTGGTGTTCCGGTTCTTCCTCGTAGCCTGTGAACATCGCCTTTATATGGGCGGTGGCCGTGTGGCCCAGAGTCGCAAGATAGATGTGGACGAAGAGGAACGAGCTGAAAAACAGGAACAAAAGC
>CAZPPU010000218.1:0-3025 GCA_964588515.1 uncultured Nitrospirota bacterium | reverse complement strand
GATAATGCAACTGGAGTCCTTCCTACTTCAACGAAAGGAAGGGACAATGTCCGCTCATGGGGCGTCGGCCATCGGCGCAATAGGCTCACCCCGCTGTACAAACGAAGACAACCTCATGCTTTCAAGGTTCATGCGGACCGTCATAGGCTCCGGCAATATAGACTCATCGGCCCGCTTCGGCTACCTGAAGGCCCGTGTATCGGATTCCACGCCCGAGGGCGCGGTCTTCGTGCCCGTGCATTTCCCGCATGCTCGGGTTAACCTCCTGACCGGGATGACAACCGATGGCGGCCCTGCCCTCTTTGGCGTAAAGGTCGAAAAAATCAGGTAAGTTTAATCGTCCAAGGCCCCGGAGGTTTCTTCCCCCGCGGGCAGAAGCAGTCTTTTTGCGCCCATGAACCGCCTGACATAATAAGGGGTGTCGAGGCTGTCTATCGTCACCTTCCTGTCCTTCGAGGATGCGTGTATGAAGAGGTTATCCCCTAAATATATCCCAACATGAGAGGGGAAGCGCGCATATGTCCGGAAGAAAATAAGGTCCCCGATTGAAAGCTCGGCCTTCTCCACCGGCTCTCCCATCTTGAACTGTTCTCTTGCCGACCTCGGAAGCGGTATGTTTATGAGGCCGAAGACCTTCTGCACATAAGCCGAACAGTCAATCCCTCTGAAAGTAGTCCCCCCGAACCTGTAAGGGACATTAAGGAGTATCTTTGAAAAGAGCACCAGCCGCTCTTTTATGTCCATGGAATTCGTCTCCGGAGAGTTGGTTATGACCTTTATCTCCTCGGCGAGCTTGAGTGCGGCCTCTTCGCGGGCCTTGTCCGCCCCGCTCCTTAAAAGAAGCCTCTGTCCGGGCCTTAGCCTCGTGGGCTTTATGCTTACATTTAAGGCCCTGAGGTCGGAAACCCGCAGGGAGTATCTCCTTGCTATGGAGCTTAGGGTCTCTCCCCGCCTTATAATATGCTCATCGGGCATCGAGACCTGCCGGGAAGTGCGCACATTACTTTCCTTTGTCTTTCCCGCTTTGCCTCCCCCTCCCGCTTTGCCTCCCCTTCCTTGCCCCTCCGGTATACTGAGCGATGCGCCCGGCTTAAGGAGATTTCCGCTTAAACCGTTGGCCTTCCTTATGCCCTCGACACCGACGCCGAATTTCTTTGAAATCCCGTAAAGGGTATCCCCCTTCCGGACGGTATAGGTCGCACCGGCCCATGCCTCCGGGATAAAGGCAAAAGAGATTATAACTGCGAATATGAGACAATACCGCTTCATAATTTTTGGACTTCCGGCGCCTCCTTTAAGAGGGTTTTAAAAGCCTAAAAATTTTACCAGAAACAAGGAGATAAATCAATCCAAAATCGCATATAAAGCGGCTAATAGAATTCCTTGAGCGCGGAGGCGACCTTTGCAGGGTCGAATGCCTGTCTTACGAGGGAAGCGTCTTTTATCACGGGAACTCGTTCCTCGAGAATCGGCCTCTTGTTCCGGTAGATTATTCCAAGGGGGATTTTCTCGCCCCATTCAAGCGCCATGTTTATTGCGGCTATCGCGTCTTCCGCCTGCTCGACCACGACCCCGAAGTCCTTTGCCTTGCCCGCCGCATAGAGCATGATTCCGGTTGACGGCGTCATCGGGTATGCGGCGTAGAACTTAAGGCCCGAGGCTAAGGCCCCGAGGTCCACCGCCTCGTTTCCGGCCATGAGCATCTTCCGAGCACCGCTTATTTCCCCCCTTTAGAAAAGGGGGGCGGGGGGGGATTTGAAAACTCATTATAAAGTAAAAGAAATTTTTCATTAGAAAATCTCCCCTATCCCCTCTTTGTCAAAGAGGGGAATTAGTGCCTGACTTTTTCAGCGGTCTCAATCCGAAATCCTCATGCCCATTCGGTGCCGCCGTCAACGATGCTGTGCTCTTCCCACATGAACCAACTGCCGGTATCGGACATGAAAAAATAAGTGTTCGCAAAGACCGCATAGTGCTGTTCTTCCTCTTTTATGAGCCTTTCAAACAGGGCTTTTTCCTTTTTCGTCTTCGCCCCGTCTGCGGCCTTCCTGTAAAACTCTACGCCCTCTTTCTCCATGTTCATTGCGGTCTTGAGGGCGTCCATCTCGTCCGTTGTGGCATTAACCCTTTCTTTCAAGTCTGCCCTGTGCTTTTCGAATACGGTCTTGATGTTCCTCATCGGGCTTACGCTCTTATGGCCGACTCCGACTTCCTTGAATATTTCGCTTAACATCTTGAGGTGCCGTTTTTCATCCTCCATTATCGAGAGGAACATCTTTTTGCCGACGAGATGAGTCGTCTTTCGGGACGCCTCCTTGTAGAAGGCTATCGCATCGGTCTCCATCTTCTTTGCTATTGTTATTGCATCCATGTCTCCTCCATTTTGGGGCAGGGAGCCCCTCACATTTTTTCGAACTGGTCTTTGCCTGCGCCGCACACCGGGCAGACCCACTCGCCCGGGAGACCCTCAAACGAGGTATTCGGCGGGATGCCTCCGTCCGGGTCCCCGAATTCAGGGTCGTAGACATAGCCGCAGACAGCACATTTCCATTTATCCATAAAACCTCCCCGGATTAAGCTTATGAGATTCTATCACGGATTGAATGGGTGTCAAGGTCTCTGTAGACTTATATGCCGCAGGCAGTCCCTGCCCTTGCCCGGAAAGTCCGTTCGGAAGTGGGCGCCGACACTGCCCTGCCTGCGGATGGCGGCCTCCGTTATGAGAGAGGCCGCCTGAACCATGTTCCTCAGTTCAAGCTCCCTCCGGGTAAGGAATGTCTTATCGAGGATGTAAGACCACTCCGAAAGTCTCTCCTCGGCCTCTATGAGGCCTTCGCCGTTTCTTATTATCCCGACCTTATCCCACATGAGCCTCCTCAGTTCACCCCTGATTTCGTCATGGGCCGGTATGGAATAAAGGGCAGGCACGGCCTGCCACGAAAAGGGGCTACGAGCCCCCGCGATATTGGGGCTGCGAGCCCCCCCGGCAGGCACGGCCTGCCACGAAAAGGGGATGCGAGCCCCC
>CAZPPU010000217.1:260-3038 GCA_964588515.1 uncultured Nitrospirota bacterium | reverse complement strand
GTGCCGTGGACGGTTCCCTCATGCCCGCGCTTTCGGACGGGGAGATAAAGCGGTCCTTCGAGCTTATTTTGCTTTCGAGGACATTCGATGAGCGGGCCTTGAGCCTCCAGAGGGAAGGGCGGATCGGCACATACGCATCCGTCCTCGGGCAGGAGGCGTCACAGATAGGGAGCGCGCTTGCGCTCGGAAAAGACGACTGGGTCTTCCCCTCTTTCAGGGAGATGGCCGTCTACATAACGCTCGGCTATCCCATGAGTATGCTCTATCAATACTGGTCCGGGGACGAACGGGGGATGAAGACCCCGGAGGGGTTGAATATCTTCCCGCTTTGCGTGCCGGTCGGAACGCAGGTGCCCCATGCGGTCGGCGCGGCATGGGCGGCAAAGCTCAAAGGCGAAAAAACTGCGGTCGCAACATATTTCGGGGACGGCGGCACATCGAAGGGGGACTTCCACGAGGCCATGAATATTGCGGGCGTATTCAAGCTCCCCGTGGTCTTCATCTGCCAGAACAACCAGTGGGCCATCTCCGTTCCCCGTAAGATGCAGAGCGCATCCGAGACCCTCGCACAGAAGGCGGTCGCATACGGGTTTGAAGGAGTACAGGTGGACGGAAACGACATATTCGCAGTCTATAAGACGGTAAAAGATGCGCTTGACAAGGCAAGGGGCGGAGGCGGCCCCACATTCATAGAGTGCTTTACATACAGGATGTCCGACCACACTACCGCCGACGACTCCTCGCGCTACCGCTCAAAAGAAGAGGTCGAGGCATGGAGGCCCCGCGACCCACTCCTCAGGCTGAGGCTCTTCATGCAGGCAAAGGGGCTATGGACCGAAGGGTACGAAAAAGAGCTTGCGGAGAAATCGAGGCAGGCAGTGGACGCCGCTCAGAAAGAGGCCGAATCCATAAGCCCGCAAGAGCCGAAGGAGATGTTCGGATATACATACGAAAGACCCACCCAACGCATGGAAAAAGAACTGAGGGAGTTTTAGAAAATGCCGCCCTTGAACATGGTTTCTGCCATAAACTCGGCCCTCCGCGAGGAGATGAAGCGAAACCCCGATGTAGTCGTCATGGGCGAGGATGTGGGAAGAGACGGCGGGGTCTTCAGAATCACGGAGGGCCTGCTCGACACCTTCGGCCCGGAAAGGGTGATAGACATGCCGCTTGCCGAAACAGGGATAGTCGGGGCCGCAATCGGCATGGCCGTGAAGGGCCTGAGGCCGGTTGCCGAGATCCAGTTCATGGGGTTCATATACCCCGCAATAGACCAGATACTTTCCCATGCCTCAAGAATCAGAAACCGCTCGCGGGGGAGGTTCACCTGCCCGCTTGTCGTGAGGGCCCCTTACGGCGCAGGGATAAAGGCCCCGGACCTTCACTCCGAAAGCACGGAGGCCCTCTTCTGTCACATGCCCGGCATAAAGGTCGTTGCGCCTTCTTCCCCTTATGATGCAAAGGGGCTTTTGATTTCGGCCATAAGGGACCCCGACCCCGTGATATTCCTCGAGGCAACCCGTCTTTACCGCCTCTTCAAGGAGGAAGTCCCGGAGGGCGAATATACAGTCCCGCTCGGAAAGGCCAAGGTCGTCAGGGAGGGCGGCTCGGTGACCCTCGTTTCATGGGGGAGCATGCTTCGGAGGTCTCTTCAGGCCGTGGAAGACATGGATGCCGAGGTCATAGACCTGATGACCCTGAGCCCTTTTGACGAGGAGACCGTCTACCGCTCGGTCAAGAAGACCGGCAGGGTAGTAATCGTTCAGGAGGCCCCGAAGACATGCGGCCTGGGCGCGGAGATATCCGCCTCAATCGCAGAGGAGGCGATGATGCACCTGAAGGCCCCGATTCTCAGGGTCGCGGGATGGGATGTCGTAACGCCGCTTCCCAAGCTCGAAGACCGCTACATGCCGACCGTAGAGAGAATCGGAAAAGCGGTCGGGGAGGTCATGAAATATTGACAGGAGAAAATCATGCCTTATGAATTCGTATTGCCGGACTTGGGCGAAGGGATAACCGAGGGCGAAGTTAGGAAGTGGCTCGTAAAGGAAGGCGATGCCGTCGAGGAGCACCAGATTGTGCTTGAGCTTGAGACCGACAAGGCAGTGGTCGAGGTGCCGTCTCCCAAGAAGGGCAGGGTAGTAAAACTCAACAAGGATGCGGGCGAGATTGTAAAGGTAGGCGAGACCCTGATGACCATAGCAGAGGAGGGGCTACGAGCCCCTGCATCAATGGGGGCACAGCCTCCCGCGCTTGAAGGGGCACGGCCCTCCTCGGTTACGGTGGTTGGCGTCCTTCCGGAGGAAGAGGAAGTCCTTGCAACGCCTGCCGTTAGGGCGCTCGCAAAAGATCTCGGGGTTAAGCTTGAGGCCCTGAAAGGCTCGGGCCCGGGAGGCTCTATAACAAAAGAGGATGTCGTTGGGGCCGCTGGGAAGGCCCCTCAGGCGCCGGACCAGTACGGCCCGGTAGAGCTTATGGAAATAAAGGGCCTCAGGAGGACGATTGCAAAGAACCTTGCACAGGCCCAGAAGACGACGGTCTTCGTTACGGGCATGGAGGAGGCCGATGTTACGGAGCTTTGGGCGTTAAGGGAAAGGGAAAAGACACCGCTTAAGGAGCGGGGAGTCCGCCTCACATTCATGCCGTTTTTCATAAAGGCCGTCCAGCATGCCCTCAAACTGCATCCGCTTCTGAACGCCTCTATGGACGAGGCAAAAGAGACTATTGTCACAAAGAAATATTACAACATAGGTATTGCCGTGGATACACCCGAGGGCC
>CAZPPU010000217.1:0-210 GCA_964588515.1 uncultured Nitrospirota bacterium | reverse complement strand
GGTGCGGATAAAAAGAGCCTGCTTGAGCTTGCCTCGGAGATTCAGTCCCTGAGCGAGACCGCAAGGCAGAGGAAGATAAAGCTCGAAGACCTCCGCGGCTCTACATTCACAATCTCAAACTACGGGCACTTCGGGGGCACATTCGCAACGCCTGTAATCAACTACCCGGATGTCGCTATCTTGGGCACAGGGAGGATATCGGACAGGCCG
>CAZPPU010000216.1:0-3053 GCA_964588515.1 uncultured Nitrospirota bacterium | reverse complement strand
CATAAGGGGCTGCGAGCCCCCGCGCATAAGGGGCATCTTCCTTCTGCCCGAAATCAGGGCATATGCGGACAGAAAGAGCATGAGCCAGTATGCCGGGTAGTATTGCCCTAAGTCCCGTGCGGCAGTAAGAGGGGAAAGATACTCCTGAATGGTCTCCATGTACGGGGAGGGGTGTATGAACGACAGGATAAGGCCGGGCAGTGATTTCAGGGCGGAGGGCATGACGGCAAATGCAAGGACCGTAAGCAGGGATATGACGGCAGTTGCCCGCAAGTCTTTGAACGAGGCCCGCCCAAGCACAATGCGTATGAGCCCGGCTATGAAGTAGAGCCATACCGCGGCCACGCCGAGGAGGAAGCCCGGATGAATATTCCCCCAGAGGACAAACAGGGGCAAAAGCAGGTATGGGGTTTTCCCCTGCGTCCTCCTTGCCCTCTCAAGCAGGTATACGCTCAGGGGGAACAGGAGGAAGCTCAACATCTGGGGCCTTTCGCTCGGAAAGGAAAGAAACATGTACGCAGGAGGGAGCAAAAAAAATACGCCCCCTAAGGCGCCGACCCCGTCTTTCCGCATCCGGAAATAAAGCATGGAAAGAACCGCCGTATAGATGGCGGCCCTCAGAAACACTATGCCGCCAAAGCCCGAGACCTCCCATACGAGATAGAGTATGACCTGACCGAGCCACTGTGTCGGGAAGCCCGCCTTTATCCCCCCGCCTTCCATGATGTTTCTGCCTTCGACGAGGTGATGGAAAAAATCCCCCTCTATTATCGGCCCGAGATAGGAAAGGAAAAAGACGCTCAGGAACCCCCAGAAAAGAAGTCCTTTGAGCCGGGACATCCCCTCAGTAGCCCAGGCCCTTCAGTCTCTGTAGGGCGTATGCGCCCTCCATGGGGAACCTCTCAAAAAGGGCCTTTGCCTCGGCGTAATAGCCGAGCTCCATGAGGGCATCGGCCTTCGTGAGGTTGAAGACGGAGTTATTAGGCGAGGAGGAGAGGAATATGTTTTCTATGCTGATGACCTCATGATAGATAAGCTTTTTTTTTTTTTTTAATGTGTCTATAACGCTCCGGTTTTGGGGGATATTCCTTATGAAGATTGCGCTATTGTACCTGAGGAATATGAGTTTCCATTCCGGGTCCTTCGCAAGCGTGGTTGCAATGGGGATTGCGTGGCCCGATTCCCTGAAGACGACCGGCACGACGATGAAGTTTATACTGTAGGCGTCGAGCTTTTCCTTCCACCCGGGGAAGGTCTTCAGTATCGCATCGGCGGTCCTGTTGACCATGTCGTCGAGCGCCCTTCCGTCTATGAAGACCTTGTACTGCGGATAGACGGTCCAGATGAGGAACCCGCCCCATGTGTAGAAGTTATACATGGGCCCGGGTATGTTCGTAGCTTTGAGGAACCGAGTCGCATGTATCGGGTACCATGGCGTCACCCACTGCGGGGTAACTCCGGGCTTAAAGACGAACGGCAGGCGCTTGTAGGAGTATGTGGTGAAGGCGATGGTAAGGGCAAGGCAGAATGCCACTGCGCCCCTGAACGCATGCCTGAGCCTCTGAGTGTTGAGCTCAACGAGGGTCTTGGCCATGTAAAAAGAAAGTATGACGAGCGCAAACATCAGCCCCCGCGCATGGTAGTTTGCAAAGAGCGTTATGCCGCTAACCACGCCTAACTCCGCAAGGTCTACGCTCCGCCTGAGCCAGTACTTCAGGAAGAGGAAGAGGAAAAGCCCTCCGTTGAATGCCCAGAAAAAGACGAGCCACTTGTATTCGAGGTACTTGTAAAAGTAATAAAGGGATTTATACTCGAGCACGACCCCGGTGACCCACCCGGCCTCGCCCGCCGGTGTGCCTTTTACGCTCTGAAAGACGGTCATGACGAGCGACATACTGGTCCCGTAGAGGTAATCCCAGAACATTTTATATCCGCCCGGGTTTATGGCCGATGCCGCAATGGACAGGGCGGAAAATATGAAGAATGCCTTTATGTTCGTCTCCGTCTCCTTCTTCTTGAGCCTCCTCCATGCAAACCTCAGGACCTCGGTAAACATATAGACCATGACGATGCCGTTTCCGATGATGTAACCGGCATGGATGTTGGACCAGAAGACCATGACGGCCGGGAGCATGAGGTAAGAGACATCGAACCCCTTCTCCCCGTGCCGGGCATTCTGCCTCAGCCTTTCAAGGAGCACGATGACGACGAGGCTCAGGTAGAACGAAATGCCCTGTGGCCGTTCAAACGCATAAAATACCTGAACCGCAAACATGAGCGACGCAAGGCTTACGGCTATGACCGCGGTCAGGGGCTTAAGCCCCTTCTCGACGAGCCAGATGTATATGAGGAGCATTGGAAGCACTATGAGCGCGTTCCTGAGAATTCCTATCCCGGCATATCCTCCGAGCAGGTATGATGTGTAATAAATCACCTGACCGAGCCACTGCGACTGCATGCCCGTCTTTTGGCCCCCGCTAAGCGGAAGCGGGGTGGTGTAGGAAAATACATCCGTGTCGGGTATTTCGCGGTTTTCCACTGGCCGGTCCTCAGGTGCCACCAGATGTCCGGGTCGTTTAGCGAGTAGTTGAGGCTTATCCCGAAGATATAGCCGAAGAACAAAAGGGGCAGGAGCACCTTCAAGACGACCGATATCGTTTTGCGCCGCTCTTTAGTCTGTTCTGCCATAGCTGTCCTCAAATCGTATTATATCCTCTTCCCCGAGGTGTTCGCCCGACTGTATTTCTATTATCTTAAGCGGGATGAGACCGGTATTTTCGAGCCTGTGTTTCGTAACCGGCGGTATGAATGTGCTTTCGTTTTTGTGGACATAAAAGACCTCATCGCCTCTTTGCACCTTTGCCGTCCCGGAGACGACTATCCAGTGCTCGGAGCGGTGGTTGTGCATCTGGAGGCTCAGGCGGGCCTTCGGCTTAAGGCAGATGTGCTTTATCTGGTAGTGCTGGCCTTTCTCGAGCACCGAGAAATAACCCCACGGCCTTTCCTCCACGTTCGGCGACAGGCAGTCCTCTTTCCCCCCCTCTTCCAGCCGT
>CAZPPU010000215.1:0-3070 GCA_964588515.1 uncultured Nitrospirota bacterium | reverse complement strand
TTGCCTTTGCCAAGAACATCCGCTTTGACCAAACCAGCCATTCAACCTCCGCAAAATAAAAGGGCCAAGGCCCATACGCTTGTTTAAACAAAGGTTCAAACATATGGGCCCCGGCCCTTTAGAGGCTGAGGCTATGCGATTCTTTATGCGTTTAGTTCAAAACTTATACTTCTTGCTTATAGCTTAAGAGAGGGCTTCCTGCCAAGTCAACCAAATTCTGTCTCCAAGTAAATCTACTTGTTCTTGGTCTCTTTTGTTTTGCGGGGAGTGTCGGATTTCTTCTTGGACTTATTATCGCGGGGCTCCGGTATCCAGAGATAACCGCCGGAATAGTACTTCTGGATTTCTCTGACCAGCTCAGGCGGATAAACATCGTGAGCGTTTATGTGATCCCATTTCGCCATTTTATTATTCCCCTTTCTGAACCAATCATAAAGCGTGCATGGTTTTAAGACTTATAAGCTCGATTTCTTCAGCCTTGGCTTTCTTAAGCATCGCTTCCGTAAAGCCGGACTTTGAAAAGAGCATGAAGTGTTCTTTTCTCTTGTCTTTATTCCAGTCCACAAGTGTTGCCTTTTCCCTGAGTTGCTCAAGGATATCGATGCCCACGGGTTTATTGCTCCATTTGGCCTCGCCGAAATATATCTCCTTGCCTTCCTCGTCAAGGGCGACGATGTCAATCTCGTTATTCTTCTGCCACCACCTGCCTATCGAGCTAAACTGGATTTTGCCCTCTCTCATAAGTTCGAGGCAGTATTCTTTGCAGACATCCTCGAATACAAAAGAGAGGTGCTGGTCGAAGGTCTCCTTAATCATCCTCAGCACTTCTTTGCTTTTCCCAATCTCAAGCCTGCTCCTCATCGGGAACACATATCTGAACCAGAACTCAAAGAACCTGTCATGAATCCGATAGAGTCCGAGCTTGCTCTTGTCTGGATATTTCTCGGTGGCCGGCACCTCTTTTTCCACGAGCCTCAAGCCCCGAAGGATTTCAAGATACCGCGATAGAAGGCTCTTTTCAAAACCCGTGTCGTTGATAATCTCGGAGAGCTTTCTTTTCCCCTGAGCTATAGACCTAAGAATAACAAAATAGTTCCTTGGCTCCCTCAGCTCTTCGCGGAGGATGTATTCCACTTCGCTATAGAGAAACGTCCCTCTTGAGAGTATGAGTTCCTCTATGTTCTGGAATATATCTTTTTGCGGGTCGAGTTTTTCGAGATAGGCCGGGATACTGCCCGTTACCCCATAAATCGAGACGAGTTCATCAATGCGTTTCTTCGGAAAAAACTCCTTAAGCGTGCCGAATTCCATTTCCTTCAGCTCCAGAGACCCGGTTCTCCGTCCATAAAGCGGGGCCTTCTGGAAGAGCACCTCCTTCTCCATCATCCCGATGCTTGAACCCATAAGGACAAGAAAAAGCTTTGTGTTTTTAAGATATTGGTCTATACCCTTCTGGAATATGGAGGAGATTGCCTTGTTTGAATTTACGAGATAGGGGAATTCGTCTATCACGAGGAGTAGCCGCTCTTTTGCATGTCCTTTCATGTATTCGAAGAACCGGTACCAGTCGTCAAATCCTCTTCCGGTAAGCAAACTGTCATTGAAGAATGAGCCGACCTCTCTTCCGAGGTTCTTTAACTGCTCATGTTCGGCAACGCTGTCTGCAAGGAAGTATATGGCGGGCTTGTCCTTGATGAACTCCTGAATAAGCCTCGTCTTTCCAATCCTTCTTCTACCGTAAACGGGAATGAACTGGAATTTGTCTTCCCTGTAAAACCCGTTCAGGATTTCAAGCTCAGCCTGTCTGTTTACGAATCTCAATCCCGCCTCCAGAAAGTATAATCGTGATTAGTATAATATGGATTATACTAAAAGGCAATAGGGGATCATATCAAGCTTCAACCATTGCACTTCCCAAACAGCACATCCGAGACAATCGCATCATGCTGGGCCCGTATGAAGGTTCCTTCGAACTCGACCCTTCCGGTATAGAACCGGTTACCGAGGATGCCACGGATTGTGGAGACCTGCCATTTACCGCCCCGTTTGGTCTTTATGCCATCGCCGTTGAGTCTATCGCAAATCCACTGGAGGGTCTTGCCCTCGGCCTTCCAGAGGAATACCTGCTCTATAACCTCGGCCTCTTCCTTGGCCACGACGACACCAGTACCGTCCTTCGCATACCCGTATGGAAGCCAGCCGCCGATATATCCGCCCTCCGACGCCTTCACTCGTTTGCCCTTTGAAAGCCTCTCGTATATAAGCCTGCCCTCAAACTCGGCAACCGAGGACATGATATTCCGGTAGAGGGCTACTGTCGGGGGAGAGGTATCGACACCTTCACGAAGAAAGACCGTGTCGATGTTGTGCTTCCTGAGATAGCCGTCTATCTCGATGACATCCTTGACAGACCTTCCAACCCGGTCTATCGAGGGGAAGACCACGACATCGAATTTGCCCTCTTTGGCGGCCTGTAGGAGCCTCTCAAGGGCAGGCCGGTCTTTCTTGTAGCCCGAGACACCCTCTTCCCGGTAGACCTCTACAAGTTCCCAGCCCTTGTACTCGATATGCTTTTTTATCTCCGCTTCTTGAGCGGGAAGGCCATAGCCGTTCTTTGCGGCCCGTTCCTGAGAGACCCGGATATACCCGGCCACTCTCAAAATATCGACTGTCTCTTTATCCATGAACCGTCACTCCTTTCGGCACCCATTAGGCCAAATTTACAGAGTAAATGCAAGGAGGCACTGCCTCCCTCTCTCGATTACTCCGAAAATTCCAAATGAAAATCAGGCCCGTTATATTTCCGGTGTAGCCGGGGGTTTTCGGGTCGGGATTTTTTAACGGAATTTAGGGTAAGGCTTCCCGAATCTTGTATCGCTTCAAATTCCCTTTTAAATATCAACACTTACAGCCCTCTCACGAGCGCATGGTCGGTGACCATGCGGGGCCTGTAACTATTTGATTTTCAAAGGAAATTATGAAGCATAAGATTTTTATTGAAGCTTTTATTTTGGCAGAAATTACGAACCTGAGAATCAATGACGAGCTTAATTTTGACTTAGAAAATTAC
>CAZPPU010000214.1:0-3077 GCA_964588515.1 uncultured Nitrospirota bacterium | reverse complement strand
TAATTGCAGATTTGTCTCTTTTAAAAAATGCGACATAGGAATCTTTGATGGGAAATAACTCGAGCTTTAAGAGGTTCTCTAAGAGTCCGCTATTGTCTTTCTTTTCAAATGCGCTTTCTATTTTTCTCCAAATTTCTTTATCTATGACCCGTATCCCCTCCGGGATAGTCGGATATACCTGAAACAAATCGTCCAAGTAGCTACGCTGATTTGTATACTCGATGCTTAACTGCGTCCAATAATTCATAAAATATATTAACAAATGCTGGAGTAGAAATCTATTCTGACGACAAAGGGAGGGCCTTCCGTGCTAAAATCTGCCATGCCCGCCGCACACATAGGCACCTCTGGATTCATGTATGACCACTGGAGGACGAACTTCTATCCGGAGGGGCTTTCAAAGGGTAAGTGGCTTAAGTATTACACAGAGAAGTTTTCGGCCGTGGAGCTTAATGTAACATTTTACAAGCTCCCGAAAGAGGAGACATTCCTAAAATGGCATAAGGGAACACCGGAAGGCTTTTCATTCTCCCTCAAAGGAAGCCGTTTCATCACGCATATAAAGAGGCTCCTTGAGCCGGAGGAACCGGTTGCCCTCTTCATGGAAAGGGCAACGCTCCTCAGGAAAAAACTTGCCGTAGTCCTCTGGCAGTTTCCGCCCGGCTTCAAGGCGGACACCGGCAGGCTAAGGGAATTCCTCGAAGCCCTCAGACCCTATAAAAAAACAAGAAATGCATTCGAATTCAGAAACGAGACATGGTTAAACAGAGAGGTCGTCTCCCTCCTTGAAAAAGCAGACGCCTGCCTCTGCATGGCCGACTGGCCTGCTTTCTTGGACGACCTCCCTTTAACCGCGGATTTCGTTTACATGAGAAGGCACGGCGAAGGCGGCAGTTACGCCACAAGCTATTCGGAGGAGGAATTGAGGGCCGACGCCCGGAGGATAAGGAAATACCTGAAGGCGGGCAGGGATGTTTTCGTATACTTCAATAACGACGCCTTCGGCTATGCGCCGAAAAATGCGCTCAGGCTCAAGGAGTTATTAGGCCGATAGAACGCGCCTGCCCCTATGTGCCCATCTCCCAGCTTCTTAAATACCTTTTCTGCTCTGCCGTCAGGACATCTATCCTGATGCCCATGGCCTTGAGCTTGAGCCTTGCAATCTCCTTGTCTATCTTCTCGGGGACGCCGTAGACCTTGTCTTTGAGCTTCTTATGGTTTTTCGCCATGTATTCCGCGCACAGGGCCTGATTTGCGAAGCTCATGTCCATGACCTGAGAGGGGTGCCCCTCTGCCGCGGCCAAGTTCACGAGCCTGCCTTCGCCCAAGAGATAAATCCGCTTTCCGTTTTTAAGCGTAAACTCCTCCACGAAGTCCCTTATAATCCTTCTTGCCTTTGACATTTTCTTGAGCGAACCTATGTCTATCTCCACATTGAAGTGGCCGGAGTTTGCGATTATTGCGCCGTCCTTCATCAGGCGGAAACAGCCCTTTGAAAGGACATTCACATCTCCGGTTACGGTGACGAATATATCGCCTACCCTTGCGGCCTCTTTTACGGGCATGACCGTAAAGCCGTCCATCGTGGCCTCAAGCGCCCTCAGGGGGTCTACCTCGACTATTACGACATTTGCGCCGAGCCCCCTTGCCCTCATCGAAACGCCCTTCCCGCACCAGCCGTATCCGGCCACGACAAAGACGGAGCCGGCAATCAGCCTATTTGTGGCGCGGAGTATGCCGTCTACCGTTGACTGTCCCGTGCCGTAACGGTTATCGAACATGTATTTCGTGTATGCGTCGTTGACGGCTATTATGGGGTATTTTAAAACCCCTTTTTCGGCCATCGCCCGGAGTCTTATGACGCCGGTCGTGGTCTCTTCGGTCCCGCCTATCACACTTTTAAGGAGGGGCTTCTTTTCTTTGTGGAGCGTGGAGACGAGGTCCGCGCCGTCGTCCATCGTGATATTGGGCTTGAAGGAGAGGGCATCGTTTATGTGCCGGTAATAGGTCTTGTTGTCCTCGCCCTTTACGGCAAAGACCGGGACGCCGGAATACCTGACGAGGGAGGCGGCCACATCGTCCTGCGTGCTCAAGGGGTTGCTTGCGCAGAGGCGGACTTCCGCGCCGCCCGCCTTGAGGGTATCCATGAGGTTTGCGGTCTCCGATGTGACATGGAGGCAGGCCGCAAGCCTTATGCCCCTGAGGGGTTTTTCGGTCTTGAACCTCTTCATTACGCTCTGAAGCACGGGCATGTCCATAGCGGCCCATTCCGCCCTGAGCCTGCCTTTTTTTGCTAAAGAGATATCCTTGATGTCGTATTTCATCACTTCCCCTTCCTGAGGGCGGCAGCCTTGTCCGTCTTTTCCCATGTAAAATCCTCGTCGCTCCTGCCGAAGTGGCCGTAGGCCGCAGTCTTTTTGAATATCGGCCTCCTAAGCTTGAGGGCCTCTATCATGTCCTTGGGGACGAAGGAAAAATTCTTTCTGATAAGAGAGACTATCTCCCGGGCATCGGTCTTCCCGGTGCCGAAGGTGTCGACGAGTATGGAGACGGGCTCCGGCACGCCTATGGCATAGGCTATCTGGACTTCGACCTTGTCGGCAAGCCCGGCGGCCACTACATTTTTGGCCACATACCTTGCCATGTAGGCCCCACTGCGGTCCACTTTTGTAGGGTCCTTGCCGGAGAAGCATCCGCCGCCGTGACTGCCCACGCCGCCGTAGCTGTCCACGATTATCTTCCTGCCGGTAAGCCCGGTGTCGCCCATCGGCCCGCCTACGACGAACCTGCCCGTGGGGTTTATGTGGTATTTGACCTTCTCTTCGTCGAGGAAGTCCTTGGGTATGACCGGCTTGATAATCTTCTCTACGATATCCTCACGCATCTCCTTCAAGGTTATATCCGGGCTGTGCTGTGTGGACACGACTATGGTGTCGACCCTGTAAGGGACATTGTCCCTGTACTCTATCGTAACCTGCGTCTTACCGTCGGGCCTCAGGTAACCGAGGACATCGGTCTTCCTCGCCTCGGACAGCCTCATTGCAAGCTTGTGGGCGAGCATTATCGGCATGGGCATG
>CAZPPU010000213.1:1400-3085 GCA_964588515.1 uncultured Nitrospirota bacterium | reverse complement strand
CCTTGTAGCTTTCTATGTGTATCTCCGGGGCGCGGGCTTCCATCGAGTTTGCAAAGAGGTTAAGGAATACCGACTCGAGGGATTTACGGGACGCCCTTACCACCGGGGCGTCGGGGAAATCCGTTTGTATGCGGATGCGGCGTTTCTTCATCTCTGCGGAAAGGAACGCTATGGTGCTTTCCACGGCCTCGCTGAGGGCGACCGGTCCGACCCGCGTTTCCGTGGGCATCGAGAAGTCGAGGAGCTTCTCCAGGACGCCCTTTGAGCGTTCGATGCCCTCGACCGCCTTCCCTGCAAGCTCCTTGAGCCTCTGGTCTTCGGCCGTCTCCTTCACGATAAACAGGTAGTTGAGGCTGTATGCGAGGGGGTTATTGACATCATGCGCTATGCCTGCGGCGAGCCTGCCCAAGGCGGCTAATTTATCGGCCTGGTGGAGCTGGTCGCGGAGTCTCGTTATCTCGGTCACATCCCTTGCGATGTGGATACAGCCGCCGATGATGCCGTTTTGCTTGTGTATCGGGTGTATGTCCACGGAAAGCGTCTTGCCGGAGCTTTCCACGATGGAGCGGGCAGGGTTTCTCGTCATCATGGTCTCATACAGGGGCATTCGTGCAGGGGCGCATCCGTGCCGTGGAAGACCTCATAGCAGTGCCTGCCTACGACTTCGTTTTCCTTGAGCCCGAAGTGCTTGACGAATGCGGGGTTTACCTTTTTTATCCGCCACTGGCTGTCGTGGATGGAGACGAGGTCGTTCAGGAAAGCAACGGCGGTCTCCCACTCGAACCTCTCCTGCTCTATTTCGTCAAACCGTCTTGCCCGCTCGATGGCGATGCCGAGGAGGTTGCCGACCGAATTGAGCATGTCCATGTCCTTGTGGTATTCACCTTTAGAGCGGGAGCCCACGCTCAATGTCCCTATGAGTCTGTCTCCGGACTTAAGCGGTATGCATGCAAGACATTCGAGCCCGAGGCGCTTCGATGTCAGGGCGTAGGGCTCCGAGAGCCCGGAGATGTCCTCGACCGTCATCAAAGCGCCCTTCTGGGCGACAATCCCTGCTACGGATTCCCCGAGCCTTACGGTCTGTATTTTTTCGAGGTCCCCGGGCCCGATACCCTTTGAGGCCGCAAGCCCGAGCGTGTCCCCGTGAAGGAGTCTCAAGGCCCCGACCTCGAAACCAAAGACGGTATCGAACCACCCCATCGTAAAGGCGAAAATCTCCTCCACGGGTCTCTGCCGGTTCAGGGCCTCCGCAAGGCTGTAAAGGAGCGCAAGGTGCTGGCCCCTCACTATCAGCTCCCCCTCTCTTTGCCTGACCTTCTCGGCCATCGTGTTGAAGGCCTCCCCCAAAAGCTCGACCTCGTCGCCGGTCTTTGCCCTCACTTTTTTGAATTCCCCTTCCGACACCGCCTGCGCGGAGCCGACAAGCTCCTTAAGCGGCATGTTCATGAGGTGCGCAAAGGCAAAAGAAAGCGCAACGACCAGCGCCATCGTCAGGATAAATGAAACCCCGATATTTACAAGGGCCCCGGCATAATCGGGCCTGCCCACATCCGGGTGGGCGGCGATGACCTTTCCGAACTCGTTGAAGGCCGCGCCCCCTATGACCATTGCGCCCAAGACCACGAGGAGGATGCTGAAAAGCGGGTGCTTCCAGTAGAGACTCCACCTGTTTCCGTCACTGCTTT
>CAZPPU010000213.1:0-1390 GCA_964588515.1 uncultured Nitrospirota bacterium | reverse complement strand
ATTGCAAACAAGTAGGATGAAACGCACTGAAGGATTCCAACGCTCAGGCCGATAAACGGCAGTTTTGCCGTCTCTACAAACGGGAATCCGTAGATTATCTCAAAATAAGGCAGGGCGAGACCGAAGAGAAGGGCGACTCCGATGGCATTAAAGAGCAGGACCTTGCCCGGGTACAAGGCATTGGGCCTAAGGTGCCTCAGAGGCATATAGACGCCGAAGACGCCCCCTATCGGCGGGACCGCCAAGAGGAAATAAAGCATCGCGCCTAAGGACTTTTCCGGGTCGAGGTTGAGGGTGAAAAATATATGGAAAAGCGAAAGCCCCCACCCCGCAAGAAGGACTATCACGGCATAGCCGATGAGGAGTCTCCTTCTAAGGGAAGGCTCGGCCATGGTGTTATATTCAGCGAAACCGGCAGGCAATGTCAAGTTGTAATTTCAAGTTGACAAAATATGCAAATATAGTTATATTTGCATATGAACAACGGCCATATGAATGAGGGCAGGAAGGCCGAGCTCCTGAGGGTGATGGCCCACCCCGTGAGGCTCGACATACTCGAGGAGCTCTCAAGGGGCGTAAAGTGCGTAAGCGACATGGAGAGGTTCTTGGAAATAAGCCAGCCCAATGTCTCACAGCACCTCGCCCTCCTGAGGAGATGCGGCCTTATAGACTATTACATGGACGGAAGACTCAGGTGCTATTTCCTTAAGAGCGCGCTCGTCCCGGAAATCCTCAAAGCGCTCGGGAAGGACTTCTCAAAGGAACTGCCTGCGCCTGCATGCTGTCCTTCGAGGAAAAGGAGGGTTTATGGCTAAGAGGTTTACGCTTTTCTTGGGGACATCGCCCTATCAATCGGAAAACACCCTGACTGCCGTGCGGCTTTCGGAGGCCGCCATGGACGGAGGCCACACCGTCAGTCTCATCGCATCGGGCGACGGGGTTTATTGCTTGCTCAAGTGGCAGAAGGCAAAGGGCAACCCCAATGCCGAGGAGGAGTTTTCAAGACTCATAACAAAGGGTCTTAAGGTCTTTCTCTGAGGCGGCTGTCTCAACTTTCGCCGGGCGGCGAAGGACAGCTACATGGACGGCGCGGAGGTCGGCTCCCTCAAGGGCCTCTTCAGGACAATGGCGGAGACCGATGTATGGATAAATCTTTAGAGGAGGGTTTATGAAGAAGATTGCGATAATCCTGAGGAGGCCGCCATACGGGGACATAAATGCCGCAGAGGCCGTGCGCCATGCGATGGGTGCGGCCTCCGAGGAGCTTGAGACCTCGCTGATAATGGTGGACGGAGGGTCGCTCCTTTCAAAGAAGGGGCAGGATACCGGGGACTCCGGCTATACGAACCTCGGCGATGCGCTAAAGGACTGCATGGATATGGGCATAGCC
>CAZPPU010000212.1:1322-3104 GCA_964588515.1 uncultured Nitrospirota bacterium | reverse complement strand
TAAGATAATGCAACTGGAGTCCTTCCTACTTCAACGAAAGGAAGGGACAATGTCACTTACTACGCCAGTGGAAGAAACCTTTAAAGAAATATATATTGGGGGTTCCTGATGAGGGGCGAAATCATCTGGAATAAAGCCACAAGCGGGAGTCCTTCGACAGCATGGGGAAGCTGGCTTTCCGCCAAAAATCCAACTCTGCGGGACATCCATGAATATATTCTGGTTTTCTCAAAAAACATGTTTACCAGAGGTGATATAAAAAGGAGAAGCACAATTACAAGGGATGAATTTCTTGAACTTACCAAGAGTGTTTGGACATTTTCAGCGGTTTCGGCACAAAGCGTTAGACATCCCGCACCCTTCCCTGCAGAACTACCTTACAGGCTGATTCAGCTTTATACATTTGAAGGTGAGGTCGTATTGGACCCATTTATCGGAAGCGGGCAGACTGCGATTGCGGCGCTGAAAACTAACCGTCACTATATCGGCTATGATAGCAATAGAGAGTATGTAAAGTTGTCGGAACGGCGTATTAAGGATTTCCTGTTGACTTCCGGCCAGCAAAAATTATATGCCATTCATGAGCGAATTGCCGTTTATAGAAAAAGTAAGAAAAAAGGGAGCCGTAAAACCAAGAATGTCAAATTCAAATAGGCTACAAAGGCCCGGGGCCTCCAATATCGCAGGGGCTCTCTGCCCCCGTTTACTAATTAATCTAAAAATTTTATAATACACAACATCGCAGGGGCTCGTAGCCCCCATATCGCAGGGGCTCGTAGCCCCACCGTAAGATTTTGAAGGCGTCCATGAAAATAAAAAAATCCGCTCAGGGGAGGCGCGATGGTAATAAGGGGCAGGGTGTGGAAGTTCGGAGATAATGTGGACACGGATGCAATCATACCGGCGAGGTACCTGACGACCTCGGACCCGAAGGAGCTCGCCTCCCATGTGATGGAGGATGCGGACAGGGATTTTCCCAGGAAAGTGAGGCCCGGGGACATAATAGTTGCGGGCAAGAACTTCGGGTGCGGCTCGTCGCGGGAACACGCCCCCCTTGCCATAAAAGCTGCCGGCATACAGGCGGTGGTAGCGGAGAGCTTCGCACGGATATTCTTCAGGAACGCATTCAACATGGGGCTTCCGATTTTCGAGGCCGCCGGTGTCTCCGAATACATAACCGAGGGCGACGAGATAGAGATAGACGCCGACAGGGGCGTCATAAAGAACTTAAGGGACGGCAGGGAGTTCGAGACAAAACCGCTTCCGCCGTTCATGAAGGAGCTTATCTCCACAGGCGGGCTTATAGAGTGGACGAAAAAGAGGCTTAAGAAATGAAGACCTATAAAGTTGCGGTCATACCGGGCGACGGCACAGGCCCTGAGGTCGTAAGGGAAGGCGTGAAGGTCCTCACGGCGGCAAGCGGGAAGTTCGGCTTCGGGCTTGACTTTACATATTACGATTTGGGCGGCGAAAGGTACCTGAAAACAGGCGAGACGCTTCCGGATAGCGCGGTGGAGGAACTGAGGGGGTTCGATGCCGTCTACCTCGGAGCCATAGGCCACCCGGATGTAAAGCCGGGGATATTAGAGAAGGGCATCCTCCTCAGGCTCAGGTTCGAGCTCGACCTCTATATAAACCTGAGGCCCGTAAAGCTTTACCCCGGAGTGGACTGTCCGCTTAAGGACAAGGGGCCCAAAGACATAGACTTCGTCGTGGTGAGGGAAAACACCGAGGGCCTTTATGCAGGCGCAGGCGGGTTCCTGAGAAAAGGCACGCCCGATG
>CAZPPU010000212.1:0-1312 GCA_964588515.1 uncultured Nitrospirota bacterium | reverse complement strand
ACGAGGAAGAGGGGTAGGGCGAAGAAGCTCACCCTCTGCGGAAAGACCAATGTCCTTACATACGCATTCGACCTCTGGGAAAGGACATTCAACGAGGTGAAGGCCGAATATCCGGACATAAAGGCCGATTACGCCCATGTGGATGCCATAACGATGTGGTTCGTGAAAAACCCGGAGTGGTTCGATGTCATAGTCACGGACAACATGTTCGGAGACATCATCACCGATTTGGGGGCGATGATTCAGGGCGGGATGGGCATAGCCGCAGGCGGAAACATAAACCCCCGGGGCGTTTCGATGTTTGAGCCCATCGGCGGTAGCGCCCCAAAGTATGTGGGGAAAAATGTCATAAACCCCCTTGCCGCAATATGCGCGGGCGGGATGATGCTTGAGCACCTGGGCGAGAAGGCGGCGGCCGATGCGGTCGAAAAAGCCGTGATGGAAGTGACGGAAAAACGCCTGAAGAGCCTGCACGCAGGGAAGATGGGCAGGACGACGACCGAGGTGGGAGACCTCGTCATTAAGCATTTAGTTGAATTAAAAGGGTTTTAATGATAAAATTAAACTTTCTTAAGGAGGTGATGGGTTGGTAAAGATAAGGCTTACAAGAATCGGCGCCCACAAGAAACCGTTCTACCGGATGGTCGTAGCGGATGAAAGGGCAAGGCGCGACGGGCCTTTCATCGAGATAATCGGGACATACGACCCGATGAAGAAACCCTCTGAGATAAAGGTGGACCTCGAAAAGGCCGCCGGGTGGTTGAAAAACGGCGCTCAGCCTACGGATACGGTTAGAAGGCTTTTAAAGAAGGCCGGCCTCAAGGCGGCTTGATTTCTCCTACGGAGGTGACTGCGATGAAGATATTGGTGGAGAGCATGGCTAAGGCCCTGGTCGACAAACCGGAAGATGTCGCTGTAAATGAAGTGGAAGGCGAGAGGACGACCGTTTTTGAGCTCAGGGTGTCGCAAAACGACCTTGGAAAGGTCATAGGCAAGCAGGGCAAGACCGCCCGCGCCATGAGGACCATCCTCAGCGCGGCGGGTACGAAGCTCGGCAAGCGCTGTGTCCTTGAGATTCTCGAATAAAGCCGGTTCTACCGAAATAGCTCTGCGGGGTAAGGCAACTTACCCCGCAGATTTTTAAAGGTCTTTGTGGACATCGCCGTCATCACGCTTTTCCCGGAGGTCTTCAAAGCTTACCTGAGGGAGAGCATCATCGGAAGGGCAGACGAAAAAGGGCTTCTTAAGGTCGATGTCCTTAACCTGAGGGACTTCGCAATGGACAAGCACAGGACCGTGGACGACTATCCAT
>CAZPPU010000211.1:0-3127 GCA_964588515.1 uncultured Nitrospirota bacterium | reverse complement strand
TATGGCCGTGTTTTCGGAGTCTACATTAGATGTCGGCTCATCGAGGAACAGGACATCCGGCCCTATTGCAATAGCCCTTGCAAGGCCGAGCCTTTGGGCCTCGCCGCTTGAAAGCGAAAGCGCCCTTTGTCCGGCCTTCTCCAAGAGCCCTACCGAGGAAAGCGCGGCATAGACCTTTTCTTTCAGCTCGGCGGCCTTCAGCCCCCTTATCTTGAGGCCGAAGGCGACATTGCCGAATACGGTCGTATCGAAGACCCCTATGCCGGGAAGAAGGAGCGTGATTCTTCGTTTTGCTATGGCGTCCTCTATCCGGTTTCCGGATTCGTCCGTGTAGAGGACCTCGCCCGAATCCGGCCTTTCAAGCAGGCTTGCGATTCTAAGGAGCGTGGATTTTCCGCATCCGTTAGGCCCCATCAGGGCGTGCACGGCCCCGGGCCTGAATACGAGGGAGACGCCCTTAAGCACATCCTTTCCGCCATATGCCTTTCCGATATCCGTCAGGGTTAATCTCAATGCCTGCTTCCTTTTCTCTGGATAAGATACAGGGCGGAGTTTACGAGCATGGAGACCGCAAGGAGTATTATGCCTAATGCGAGGGCAAGCTCGAAATCGCCCTTGTCGGTTTCGAGGGCTATGGTGGTCGTCATCACCCGTGTTAAGCCCGCGATGTTTCCGCCGACGACGAGTATCGCCCCGACCTCCGCCATCACCCGTCCAAATGCGGCAATCACCGCGGCCATTATCCCGTAGCGGGCCTCCCTGACGATGGCGACCGTCGTCTGAAACTCCGTTGCCCCGAGTGTCCGGAGGGCTTGCCTTATGAGGGGCGGCACGCCCTCTATGGCCGAATGGCTCAGTGAGAGGACTATCGGGAAGGCAAGTATGCTCTGGGCGACGACCATGGCCCACGGCGTGTAAAGAAGCCCCATGAAGCCGAGCGGGCCGCTCCTTGAAAGAATAAGGTAAAGGAAAAGCCCTACGACGACAGGGGGAAGGCCCATGAATGTGTTCATAAGGCTTATCACCGTCCCCCTCAGGGGAAATCTCCTCAAAGCGATGAGTGCGCCAAGCGGAAGCCCCAAGGCAGAGGCTATGAGAAGGGCAAGGCCGGAGACCCTCAGGGAAAGAAATATTATGCTCAGAAGCTCGCTATCGAGGCCGGCTATCAGATAAAACGCCCTTCTAAAGCCTTCTCCTATCGTATCCATAAGGGTTTATTTTGCATTCGGACTCAGCGGGCTTTGCCCGCGTTCGGATAAAAAAGCTGATTCCCGTTGGCGTCTTTAAAAGAAGATATGGCCTGCTGGCCTTCCTCCGAGATAAGATAGTTGATAAATTCCATCGCCTCTTTGTATTTCACATGGCCGTGCACCTTGGGGTTTACGGCCATTACCCCGTACTGGTTGAAGAGGACAGGGTCGCCTTCAAAGAGGACTGCCAGCGCAAGCCTGCCCTTCGAGGCAAGCCATGTAGCCCTGTCCGTAAGGGTGTATGCCCTTTTTTCGTCCGCTATGCGGAGGGTCTTTTCCATCCCCTGACCTACTTCGAGGTACCATTCTTCGCCCTTCGGGTCTATGCCGGCTTTTTTCCAGAGGGACAATTCTTTTGTATGGGTCCCGGAGTTGTCCCCTCTCGATACGAAGGGGCTACGAGCCCCCGCGATATTGGGGCTACGGCCCCCGGCAACCGGCCCCGGGCCGGCACGAAACCGATCCCCGGCAATCTTGCCAAACGCCTCCCCTGCGGACTTCGCTTCTTTCAATCCTGCCGGGTCTTCTTTCGGCCCCACGATTACGAAATCGTTATACATGACATCGTGCCTGTCGGTGAAATACCCTTCGCTTACCGCCTTTAATTCGAGTTCCTTTGCATGGACGAAGACCGCATCCGCATCCCCTCTTTTGCCGATTTCTATGGCCGCGCCCGTGCCGACCGCTACGACATCCACTTTAATGCCGGTCTTTGCCTCAAAAAGAGGGAGTATGAAGTCGAAGAGTCCGGAGTTCTGAGTGCTCGTTGTGGAGGCGACTCGAACCCTCGGCCCGGCATAAGAAGACCCGGCAAGGAGCAGGGTCATCAAAAAGGCAACAGCCCTCATCTCATTAAAAACTGCGCCATGTATTTAACCGCAAGGGATATAATTACAGCTCCGAGCATGAGCTTTATCAATTGCTGTGGCACGAACTTCTGGAACCTCGCCCCTAAGTAAACTCCGATGAAGCCGCCCGCGCCGAAGAGAGCGCCCAAAAGCCAGTCCGGGGAGGTATTCATGTTCGATGGGACGATGCTGTAGAATGTCACTCCGGCGATGGATGTTATGAATGTGCCCATGAGCGCGGCCCCTGCCACCGTGTATACCGGAAGGTGGAAGACCGCGACACAGAAGGGCGCGATGATGGCCCCGCCCCCTATGCCGTATGTGCCGCCTATCACCCCGACGACCAATGCGAGCATGAACATCCACGGCGTGCTGAAGGCGAACATCTCGCCCCAGAATTCGTATTCCACGCACTTAAGGCCGAAAGAGACGGTCTTCACCGCCGCATCGTCCGGGAGTCCGGAGGCGATGCGGGCGTTCCGGGCCAGTTTCATCTCGGCGCACCTTTTTTTGAACTTCTCCTCGAGGGCCTTCGTCCGGCCCTTCCCTCTCATCCCATAGAGCAGGCGTGCCCCGATATAAAAAAGCACACAGCCTGCGAAGAACTTAAAGGCCCCTGGGTCGGGCAAGTACCTGACCCTGATAAAGTATCCGATGAAGACTCCGGGAAGTGTTCCGGCAATCACAACCCATGTGAGGGGCCATGCCATCCTCCCTTCGCGGACGAACCTGTAAACCCCGCTTGGGATGGCAACGATATTGAATACGAAGTTCGTTGCGCTCACCGACGGGGCCGTGTAACCTAAAACACTCATCTGAAACGGCAAAAGAAGAAATGCGCCCGATATCCCGCCCATCGAGGTGAAAAACGATACGACCATCGCAACGAGCGGAGGGAGAAAGACATATGTATCCACCCCGGAGACGGGAAAGGCCATTCGAAGGAAATCCATGGGCTATTATAGCAAAAAAAGAAGCCCGCTTAGGGTTTTGCAGGGGCTCGTAGCCCCAATATCGCAGGGGCTCGCA
>CAZPPU010000210.1:0-3152 GCA_964588515.1 uncultured Nitrospirota bacterium | reverse complement strand
TCGGTCTCGGCGAAGTGTATTCTTTTGACCGGATACTTGGGGAACTCCCTCAGGGCGCCGGGCGAGCCGCCTATGACGAGGATTTTTTCGGGCAGTGGGTGGACGGCCATCGGCAAGTGCACACTAAGCTCCTCGGTCTGCCTGTCCGGGTATGCGTAGAGGAAACGGCCGGATGAATAGATGTTGGACTGCCCCTTGAGTTCCGAGACCCATATCTCGCCGTATTTGGATTGGACGGTCTCTATGGGCTTAAGCGGGAGGCTTATCCCCGAGGAGGCAAAATAGAATGCGAGCGGAAGGGCCGAAAAAAGAACGACCGCTTTCCTTTTAAGGACATATGCGGAAAGGAGTATGCTCAGGATGCCCGCACCGAGGGAGATGCCCATGCCGTCCATCCTGCCTGAAAGCAGGAATGTAAAGACCACCCCGCCTGCGAATGCCCCTCCTGCCTCAAGCCCGTAGACCGCGCCTGCCGGGTTTTGTCCGCCAATATCGTGGGGGCTCGTAGCCCCCTTCTCCCTTACTGCAAAAGGGAACTGAAGCCCAGCCGTAAGGCATACCGGGATGAGCGTGAGGAATGTCCATATCAGCGTGGTGGAAAGCGGGACGGCCTCGCCCGGGACAAGCCCTGTCGCCGCCCCGAGCATCCTCATGGAAAAGACCGAAGGCACGGAAAGAAGCCCGAGGGCAAGAAACGACAAACCCCATGCGCCCCTAAATTTCAGTTTGCCTCCGAGGAGGCTCCCTGCGCCCACGAGCAAAAGCCATGCGGAAAGGGTTATGCCGATTGTGAGCTCGTTCCCCGAAAAGACCGTAAGGAGCTCCCTTACGGCGGTAACCTGAAGGAGGAGCGCAATGAAGCCCATCGCAAAAGGGGCTACGAGCCCCTGCGATTTTGGGGCGTTTTCCCTGAGCCTCTTCATTATGATATTTTATTATATACCGGCTTGTCTTTCTCCCCTTCAGGACGCCGTTCTTAGTAGCCCCCCCTTTGCATCGAGCACAAAAGCGCCTTTCTCAGAGACGGCCACCGGGTTAAGGTCTATCTCCTCGATTAGTCCGGCGGCCATGACCTCCGAGACGGTTGTAATCACATGGGCGAGGGCAGGCATGTCCGACGGAGGCCGCCCGCGGAATCCATTGATTAGAAGCCCCGAGCCCTTTACCCTTTTTATAAGACGCAGGGCCTCGTCCTTTTCAAGCGGGGCAAGGGCGAATGCCACATCCCTCATCACCTCGACAAGCAGACCGCCCATCCCGAACATCACGACCGGCCCGAACTGCGCATCTATAAGTCCCCCGACTATAACCTCAAAGAAGGGGCCTGCGACCTCCTCCTCTATGAGCACACCCTCTGCGCCGTTTATTCCCATAAGCCGGGCAACCGCAGTTTTAAGTCCGCCCTCGTCCTTTATGCCGGTAATTACTCCTCCGGCCTCGGTCTTCGAGATTATCTTCGTGGAGGAGACCTTCGCCACTAACGGGGGGGCTACGAGCCCCTGCGTAATTGGTGCTACGAGCCCCTGCGTAATTGGGGCTGCGAGCCCCTGCTCTTTCCCCACAAAAACCCCCTTAGGCACCTGAAGGCCGAGTTCCCTGAGAATCCCCTTGACTTCGTGCTCGAGGAGGACACCCCTGCCCCCGTATCTTTCGACCAGCCCTCTAAGCTCCTTCATAAAGTAACGCCCTCAGCCCCTTCACGGCCCTTTCCGGAGAATGATAGACCGGTATTGCCGACTTCTCGATGCGCCTTATGAGCCTCATCGCCTCGGATGTCGGAAAGGTATGGAAGACCACAGGTTTTCCCGTCTTGTCCTTGAAGTCCTTAAGGATATCCGCAAGCCCGGGCGTAAGCCCGACAACACCGGCAAGACCGATTATTACGAAGCCGTCGTAATCGTCCTTAAGCCCCTCAAGCACGACCCCGTAGTCCTCGTCCCTGACTTGTGCCGTAACATCGAAGGGGTTACCGAAACCGTAAAAATGAGGCAATTTCTTTTTGAGGCGTTCCAATTTTCCGGGCGAAGGGTCGCCGACCACGAGCCCCTGTCTTGTGCACTCATCGGCGGCAAGGACGCCCGAGCCCCCTCCGTTTGTGATTATGAGAATGCGGTTCCCCGTCGACGGCCTCTGATACGAGAGGGCCTTTACGGTGTCCGTAAGGCTGTCGAAGTCCTCCGCCTCTTTTATCCCGAACTGCTTGAGAATGGAGGCAAAGACCTCGTATCTTCCGGCAAGACGGCCCGTGTGGGAGAATGCCGCGGCCTCGCCCTTTGCGCCCTTTCCGGATTTGAGCACTATGAGCGCTTTTTTTGCATTCAGGAGCCTTGCCTTTTCTATAAAACGCCGTCCGTCTCCCACGGACTCTATGTATGAAACCACTACCTCGGTTTTCCCGTCTCCGGCAAGATACTCGTAGAGTTCCGATTCGTCTATGTCAACGGCGTTTCCGTATGTGACGGCCGCCGAGACCCCGATATTCGAGGCGCTCATCATCCCAAGCAGGCAGTGAAGTATCGCCCCGCTCTGGGTGACTATCGCCACATTGCCCTTCTTCGGCCTCTTCACCCTGTCCCTCGGAAGAAAGAAAGTGTCAAGCCCGTGATAAGGGTTATAAAGGCCCATGCAGTTCGGTCCGAGGAGCCTGAGGCCCGATTCCTTCCCGATGCGTTTAACCTCCTTCTGAAGGGCCTCGTTCCCGATTTCGGCAAAGCCCGAGCTTACTATCACAACGCATTTTGCCCTCCCGGCATGCTCCTTAAGAAGCCTGGGGACTTCCTCCGCCGGCCTGATGATGAGCGAGAGGTCAACCGGCTCCGGCAGGGCCCCCTGCTCGGCCAGGCGCGCGCGAGGGATAGGATTTAAGCCCCATGAGCTCCGTGTATTTTGGGTTTACCGGATAGAGCCTCCCTTTGAAGCGAAGGAGGTTTTTAAGCATCACCCCGCCCAATTTCTCCTCCGTGTGCGCGGCACCGACGATTGCAACCGACCGGGGCCTAAAGAGAAAATCCAGACCGCTCATGCGCTTTCTATAAAGAGCATCCCCGGGTCTTCGAGGTAGCCTTTCACCTTCGTGAGGAACTTAGCCGAATCCACGCCGTCCGTAACCCGGTGGTCGAATGTAAGGGAAAGAGGGAGTATCTTTCTTATCT
>CAZPPU010000209.1:0-3181 GCA_964588515.1 uncultured Nitrospirota bacterium | reverse complement strand
AGGGAGAATTTTACAGGGTCGGCGGCACGAAACCGCAAAAGGTGGATGTCAGGTTCATAGCCGCTACGAATCAGAATCTGAAGTCTCTGATAGGAGAGGGCAGGTTCAGGGAAGACCTCTATTACAGGCTCAATGTGATGGAAATATTCATCCCTCCATTAAGGGAAAGAAGGGAGGACATAAAACCCCTCTGCGCGCATTTTCTTCAGAAACACCTTCCGAAATCCAACAAGAAGATAAAGGGCATATCCGCCGAGGTCATGGAGATTCTTCTAAACTACAGCTACCCCGGCAATATAAGAGAGCTCGAAAATATAATCGAGAGGGCAGTCATCCTTGAAAAAACCCATACGGTAACGCCCGAAAGTCTGCCATCGGGCATAAGGGAGCTTGAGATAGAAACGATAGACCCGAATAAAATAAAAACCGTAGACTATGTCGTAAAGGAATATGCCAAAAAGGCCGTCAAGATGCTCGGCGGCAATAAGTCAAAAGCGGCAGAGCTTTTGGGCATCTCAAGAACAAGCCTCTGGAAGATACTCAAGGAAGATTAATCATTCCGTTCATATTACGAACACCTCCTTCTTTTTAACCAAATAACCTTAAAAGTCCTTATTTGTCAATAAGTTAACTCTAAAATATAAGCCCTACCATATGTTCATATCGTGAACGGCTCTTTGCCCGCTTAACAATTACTTTTATAAATCAACATGTTACATTCAGGCATCTTTTATGCTTTTATCCAAAATGAAAACCTTAGGATAGAGGCTGGAATGGGAAGGAACCTTTTATTTATAACATCTCAGGGCGGCGTTTCAGAGAACGGGCTTTCGTATATCCTTGACCTCGCAAAGGCAACCCGCAAGGGGATAACCGTTTTGATGGTCTATAAGAGGAAGTTTTCCGAAAGATTCGAGAACCTGATGACCGCAATAACCTTTGCCGAGGCCGGCGAGCACGAAACAGCGAGGCGGTTGATGGAAACCGCGGCATCTAAGGAAACGGAAGAAGAGAAATTGCAGGACTTCAAGGAGAGGTGCAAGGATTCGGGCATCGCCGCAAATATATACATGGCTTCGGAGGACATCCATTCGGCCCTAAGGAACCTTTTAAAGAAGGACAAGAGCATAGATATGGTTCTTCTTAGTCCGGACATCACCGGCAACAGCATGACCACAAGAGACCTTGAAAAGCTCCTCAAAACGGTATCCGTGCCGATTATAACCCTGACGAGCAAGGCAAAAGCGGAGTCCGATAAATTAGTGGAGGCCGCCTGATGTATCTCTATCTGCCGGTGGCATTGACCAGTATCAACATTTTCATCCCCATAGGACTGGGCCTTGCGGTAGGCCTTCTTTCCGGGCTTTTCGGAGTCGGAGGCGGGTTTCTGATGACGCCTCTTCTTATCATGCTCGGAATCCCTCCTACCGTGGCTGCGGCAACGGATTCAAACCAGATAGTGGCCGCATCTACATCCGGGACATACGCCCACTGGAAAGTAGGCAATGTGGACTTCAAGATGGGCTTTTATCTGCTTGCGGGAGGGTTTGTCGGGGGGCTCGTCGGCGTTCAGGCGATAAAGTTGCTTAAGGCGACGGGCAATGCGGATTTCGTGATAAAGATGACCTATGTGCTCATGCTCGGCATCGTCGGTTCTTATATGTTTGTCGAGAGCCTTTCGAGCTTAAGGAAAAAAGAAACGGCGAAAGGAAAACAAGGGGGAGATTCGAAAACGGCAAGGCTCCTGAAGTCCCTTCCTTTTCAAACAAGCTTCGAGAAGTCCGGCGTCACTCACTCCGCCCTCCTGCCGATAATCTTCGGAGGGATTGTGGGTGTGCTGGCCGCCATAATGGGCGTGGGCGGAGGGTTTCTCATGGTGCCGGTCATGGTCTACCTCCTGAGGATGCCGATGCATGTCGTTGTGGGGACGAGTCTCTTCCAGATTCTTTTTACCTGCATAGAGGTTACATTCCTTCAGGCATATACCAACCATACGGTGGATTTTATTTTAGCGGTGCTTCTTCTTTTAGGCTCTACCGTAGGCGCACAGGTGGGGGCCGTCTTCGGAAGGAAACTCAAGGGAGAACAGCTCAAGATTCTCCTTGCGGCAATCGTCCTTTTGGTGACTGTACAGATAATACTCGAACTAACCCTTACTCCTTCGCTGATGCTGTCTCAGGCAGGAGGGCATTAATATGAAAAGAGGCATAATGTTCGTTTGCGCAATTGCGTTTATAGTCTTTCTTTCATCCCGCGAGGCGCTTCCGGCCTTGACGGCCGATGTCAACCACAGCCGTATAAAGATAGACTTCTTCTATCATGGGAGCACGGCATCGGTGAAAGGCACTGCCGACAGGGGAGCGGACCTGCTCATCAAGATAACATCCCCGGATAGACATGAAGCCCTGAGGATTCGAACATGTGCCGGCCCTATACAGCCTTCACGGCACAAAAGACATTAAGGATATACTAAAACCGGAAGAGACGGAAAAATACGGGATAGGTTATCCGGCGCTTGAACGGAATGCGGAAATATCGGGCGTAAGCAAATCCGAAACGGGGAAATGGTTTGCGGAATTCCTGAAATACAAGGAGGCATCGGACCTCTATTGGACTTCGACGGGCAAAATCGAAATGGCCGAAAAAGAAGGGGGCGTTTCCTACTACACACTCGTTGCCTGGCCGTATCAGGCCCAGCCCGGCGAGTATAAGGTGACGGTCTATGCCGTAAAGGACGGACATGTGGTTGAGCAGGCGGAAAAAAGCATTTATGTCGAACAGACCGGCATGGCAAAGTCCCTTGCCGGCATGGCGAAAAATAACGGGGCGCTCTACGGAATCATATCCATAGCGATAGCCCTCGGAGCCGGTTTCGGGGTAGGCCTGATATTCAGGAAAGGCGGAGGCGCGCACTAAGCCGTGTTCAAAAACATCATAGTCGGGTTTGACGATTCGGAATACAGCAAGGCGGCCCTCGTAGAGGTCTCCAACTGGGTTAAAAAGCACGGCGGAAGGATTACCCTCGTTCATGTCGCTTACTTTGACCCGGAAGAGTTCGGCATAGCCCCGGAGCAGATCGAAAAAAGAATCGAATTCGGCAAAGAAATCTGCTATCGGGCAAAAGAAAGATACGGAGCGGAGTTCGGAATCGAGATGGACTCTCTCATCTGCGAAGGCGAGG
>CAZPPU010000208.1:0-3202 GCA_964588515.1 uncultured Nitrospirota bacterium | reverse complement strand
CTCTAACAAATGAAGGATGCGGTTCTATTTCTGCATTGTATAACATAGAAGTAATTGATGGTGAAAAGGCGTTTGCATATGGAAGCCTATCAAAATCAGCAAAAGCCTTAATAAATCTAAGGTCAGGAAAGGTTTTGTGCATTTCGATAGGTAACCTATAGATGAAACTTTCTATTTGTTGTTTTTGGGAAGACAAGAGCGGCACAGGGCGAATAGGTTCATATTTTATTTGGAAAAAATCTAATATGCCACCCCAGATATTATCCCAATCCAGATAAATGGCATAGCTATTGCTATTTATTTTCATCATAAAACAGTTAAGGGGGCATTACACCCCCTTAATAGTGATGTGGGTTTTTCCCACCTTCAATATCTATTATTAGACCATAGTGATTATATTTTGTCAAGTATTTATTTTTCCTCTTTTTGACATGGCATTGAAAAGAAGGCTATAATTTTTAAATGAGGCCCCTTCAGCGCTTTAAGCTCATATTTTTCTTTTTCATCCTGCCTGTCTTTGCGGGCATTGCGGCCGGCGGGTATATCGCCCTCGCAAGGGGCGTGCCATCGGTCGAGGAGCTTAAGGACTACAAGGCCCAGCCGGGCACGAAGGTCTATGCGGACGACGAGACGCTGATAGGGGAGATAAAGCTCGAAAAGGGCATATTCGTCGCCCTCGACAAGATACCCCCTTCGCTTATAAATGCGGCGCTTGCCGTGGAGGACTCCCACTTCTGGAGCCATAGCGGAATAGACTACCTTGCGATAATGAGGGCCGCGCTGAAGGACATCCTTTACAGGGAGCTTAAGGAAGGCGGCTCAACCATCACGCAACAGCTTGCAAAGATTACATTCCTTACGCCCGAAAAGACATTCACGAGGAAGCTGAGGGAGATGGTCCTGGCCAGAAAGCTCGAAAAGAGCCTGAAGAAGGACGAGATCCTCGAGCTTTACCTCAACCGGGCGTATTTCGGCCACGGGGCCTACGGGGTGGAAATGGCGGCGAGGACCTATTTCGGAAAATCCGTGACCGGGCTGACCATCCCGGAGGCCGCCATGCTCGCCGGCCTTCTTAAGGCCCCTGCCACATACTCGCCCTATACGGACCTCCGGAAGGCCAAGGAACGGCAGGCCCATGTCCTTGAGCGGATGGAAGAGGAAGGCTATATAACGCGCACTGAGAAGGACGATGCGCTTCAAAGCCCGATAAGCCTCCGCTCCACGAGCCGGGAAACCGCCTCCTATAACTACTTCATAACGGAGATAAGGAAATACCTCGAAGGCAAATACAGCCCGGATGCCATATATAAAGAGGGCCTCAGGGTCTTTACCACGCTTGACGGCAAGGACCAGCTTTACGCCCAACAGGCCTTGGACGAGGGCCTGAGGGCGCTCGACAAGCGGAGGGGCTTCCGGGGGCCGATAGACCATAGGCTTCTTAAAGACGAAAGGCCTGCGCCGGCGGAAAGTACGGTGACCCTCAATACAGGGGAAATCTTAGAGGGCCTCGTCCTCAGCGTTTCAAAGAAGGAAGCGGTTATCCGCATCAGGGATGTAGCCGGACGGCTGAATGTCTATGACGCCTCGTGGGCAAGCGTCGTGTATGACGGGAAAAAGACCAGCGCTATAAAGGACTTCAACCTGACGAAGGTCCTCAAACCCGGGGATGTAGTCCTTGTGAGGGTGAAGTCCGTCAAGGGCGCAACAGTCCAGCTTGAGCTTGAGCAGGAGCCGGATGTCCAGGGCGCCCTTGTCGCCATAGACCACTCAACCGGCTATATAAGGGCGCTCGTAGGCGGAAGGGATTACCTCAAGAGCGAATACAACAGGGCGGTCTATGCGAAACGGCAGGTAGGCTCTGCGTTTAAACCCGTCGTTTATGCAACCGCCCTCGACAACGGGTTTCACCCATCGAGCATAGCGCCGGATGAGGCCGTTACATTCAAGTGGAAGGAAGCGGGGAGGGAGGACGAATGGAGCCCCCGGAACTTCGACGGCGAATACTTCGGCAGTCTCACCCTCAGGGAGGCCTTAGCCTACTCAAGGAATGCCGTCACCGCACGGCTCATAAACACGGTCGGCGTAGGAAAGGTCATCGGCCTTGCGCGGGACCTCGGAATCGAAAGCCCGATGCCTTATGACCTTACGCTCTCATTAGGCAGTCTCAGCGTATCCCCGCTTGAGCTGACGACCTGTTATGCGGGGATGGCAAACGGCGGGAAAAGGATGAAGCCTATCATGGTGAAATACATCACGGACTCAAAAGGCAGGGTCATCGAGAGCGCCGAGCCGGAGGGCACGGAGGCCCTGAGCCCCCAGACCGCATTTCTCATTACATCCATGATGAGGGATGTCGTAAACTACGGGACGGGCCAGAGGGCGAAGGCCCTCGGAAGGCCGGTCGCAGGGAAGACCGGCACGACCAACGAGTTCTGGGACGCATGGTTTTTAGGCTTCACACCGGAGCTTACGACAGGCGTTTGGGTGGGATTTGACGACCTGAGACCCCTAGGTGACGGGGAGACCGGTTCGAGGGCCGCCCTGCCCATCTGGGTCAGATTCATGCAGAATGCGCTCGCAGGGGTAGAACAGAGGGACTTCGTCATACCCGAAGGCATAGTCGTTCGCAATGTAGACCCGGAAACCGGCGAGCCGGTCGAAGAGCCGGTCGAGGGCAGTCTGCCGGAGTATTTCAAAAGGGATGCGGGCTACTCAAATGCAGTCTCTCCGGAACAGAGCGCTGTCGGACAGGAGGTGCCATGATTAACGCAAAAATCTTCAGGGAGTACGACATAAGGGGCGTATGGGGCAAAGACCTGACCGGGGATGCGGTCTCTGCAATCGCAAGGGCTTTTTCCGTTTACCTCAAGGAACACCTGAAAAAAGACAAGCCCGTGATAAGCATCGGAAGGGATGTGAGGCTGAGCTCTCAGGCGGTCTTCGACGCCCTGCTTAAAGGCTTCCTCCCCTCGGGCGTGGATGTCGTGGACATCGGGGTATGTCCGACCCCGCTTCAGTATTACTCGCTATTTACGCTCGATGTGGACGGCGGGGTGATGATAACAGGCTCTCATAACCCGCCGGAGTTTAACGGCCTCAAACTAAGCTTGGGCAAAGAGACCCTCTACGGCGAGAAGATACAGGAAGTAAGAAAGCTCATAGAATCGGGCAGGACATCGAAGGGCGAAGGAAGGCTCCAAAG
>CAZPPU010000207.1:0-3238 GCA_964588515.1 uncultured Nitrospirota bacterium | reverse complement strand
AGTACACGCCGATTTCCTCTTCAAGCTCCCTCAGGGGAATGGCGTCCCCTACACCCCCTGGCGGTGTCTTTTCTTTAAATTCCTCAAAAGAGACCGTTTCCCTCTCCTCCCTGATGGCCTGGTAAAGGGACTGTATATAGTGCATGTGCTCGTCTTTCCATTGAACGAACTGGTTGAAGGCCCTTTTGGCCTCGTCCTCCATTGCCTTTCGGGACGCCTTTGCGTAAAAGTCCTTTGCTCCCTTTTCCATTCTGTATACCTCTATCATGGCCTCGAGGAGTTTTTCTTTTCCTGTAATCATGGGTTGTCCTTGTAGTTATTGTAGCCGTTTTTTAAAAAAGCCGCCAAGGAAAATTCACCCCACACCTCCCCCATCAATCAACTTGGGGCACATGAAAAAAAGGCCGGGACTTGATATTATTTAAGAATGCCTAAGCTCCTGATTTTTGCGATTGCGCTCTTTGCGGCCTCCGCCGCGCAGGCGGAGATTCAAGACAGGGTCGTCGCCTTCATAGACGAGGAGGCCATCACGCAGAGCGAGCTTGAGGAGGCTTACCAAAAGAGCATAAGGCTCAAGCCGGACATCACAAGGCGGGAGGCGCTTGAGACTATGATAAACCGGAGGCTCCTGCTCAGGGAAGCAAGGAGGCTCCGCATGGAGGCCCCGGAAGACGCCGCAGTAGAGGAGTACATAGACCTCAAGGTAAGGGCGTTCATAAAGGTGAGCGAACAGGCCGTAGAAGGCTTCTATAAAGAAAACATCAAGGAATTCAAAGGGCTTAATCTTTCCGCCGTGCGGGACAATATAGAAACCCTCCTCCGGGAAAAAGAAGTCAACGAGAGGCTCAAGCGACACATAGAAGAGCTGAGGGCGAAATCCTATATCAAGATTATAGAACCCTCAAGCGGGGGGCCTACAGGCCCCCCGCACCCCCCGTAATGGTATCGGCTTCGGATTTCCAGTAGATGGGGTATGGGGCCATTGGCCTCGTTAAAAGGCGTGGCCTATGCTGAAGTGAAGTTCCCCTTTGCTTTCGCCGGGCTCTCTTTCTATCTTCCGGCCATAGTCGAGCCTGAGGGGGCCGACCGGGGTGTTGTAGCGGAGACCGAGGCCCGCAGTGTATTTGAGGTCGCCGAGGTCCGAATCAGCCCACCGCCGCCAGACATTTCCGGCGTCTAAAAAGCCCACAAGCCCCCAGCCCCTGCCGAGATATGTCCTGAGCTCGAGATTTCCTAAGAAGAAGGCGTTTCCGCCGGTCGGCGTGCCCTGAGAGCCTTTAGGCCCGAGCGTGTCCTGCTCGTAGCCCCGGACGGTGCTCCGGCCACCGAGGAAGAACCTCTCCACGAGGGGGAGGTCGTCGGTGTCCCCGAGACCCTCGGCCGCTCCGCCCTTAACGGACACTGCGGCAATGAGCCGGCCCGTGAGCTTCTGGTAGACGCTCCCCTGAAGGATGAGCTTTATGAAATCCGTCTCGGAGAGAAAGGCCTTCGAGGCGAACTTTACGGTCATGCCCGCAAAGACGCCTTTCTTGGGGTCGAATGCATTGTCCCTCGTATCGTACATGATGCTCGGCCTGATGCCGCTTATGGCCAGGGTGCCCGTATCCTCCTTTGTGAGGACGATATCGGGCTTGACCTCGAATGTCTTTACTATGGAAAACTCATAGAAGATATCGGCCTTTGCCTTCCTGCCGACATTCCTTTCCGTGCCTAGGCTCAGGGTGTGCCTTCTCAGCCTGTACCTGGTCTCGCCCGTGTCTATGTTCTTTTCCCTTCTTTGCTCCCTGAGGAGGTAGGCCCTCAGGGGAACCCTTTTGCCCAAGGCCCAGGGGTCCTGATAGTTGAGGATGAACCTGTTTTCAAGGGTGCTGAGTTCCGTCCTAAGCCCCAACTGCCTGTTCATGCCGAAGAGGTTCCTGTAGCTCACATCGAAAAACCCCCTGTACCTTTCGTACTCTCCATAGCCCGCCCCGAGCTCGACGATGCCCGCCTTTCCTTCCTCGACTTCGATTGCAACATCGGCCTTATCGTCATACCGCTCAAGGACATCTATATCCGCGGCCCTGAAGAGGCCGAGCTTGTAAAGGGTCTGCCTTGTCCTGCCGAGCGAGGAGTAATCGAGCGGCTCGCCTTCCGTGTATTCCTGCTCCCTCGTTATCAGCTTGAGCCTGCTTTTCCTAAGGCCGATAACGACGGTCTTGCCCACAAAGGTCTTTTCCCCCTCGTTTATCCTGAACACTACCCATGCGCCCTTCTCCTCGAAACGCCTTTCGACATCCACCGCCGCATAGATGAACCCCTTCGCCGAGTAGAAATCCAAAACCTTATACCGGGCATCCGCTATGTCCACTTCGTTATAAGGACTGCCCTCTTTCAAGGATATGACCTTCCTCAATTCCCCCTCGGGGAAATGCAGGTCGCCTTCGATTTCGACGCCCGCGATGGTCTGCCCTTTGCCCTCCGCCACTTTTATGTGAATAAACGCGCCGGAGTCCTTTATCTCCACTTTCGGCTTTTCGACGGCAACATCTATATACCCGATGGCCGTATATAGCTCCGTCAGTGCGGCCATATCGGACTCCACGGCGTCCGGGTTGAAGAGGCCGCCTTCCCTCAGGGTCATCACCTCTTCGAGCCTTTCTTCGCTGAGCGTTATCCCCTCGAAGGTTATCTCTTTCACCTTCATCTTACTGCCTTCGGATATGAATATGTTAAGGGTTATTTCCTCGTTCCTTTGGCTTACCACAGGTGCGGCCTGCGCATCGGGATAGCCCTCCGCATGGTAGAGCGAGATTATCTTGGAGACGGCCTCGTTAAGGAGTTCGTCGTTGAAGTCCCCTGTCTCGAAAAACGGCATTTGGGCTAAAAGCAGGTTCGACTCGAAGACCTCGTTGCCCTTGAGCCTTATATCGAGCCTTCTGCCGGGCAAGACATTGAGGCCGAGCATGCCGTCCCTATAGGTATAAGGGCCGACGGTCGGGTTTATGTAGCCAAGCCCGATGTAATATTTCCTCAGGGCCGAAAGCCCTTCATCGAGTCTCAGCCTGTCATAGACCATCCCCTCCTTGAGCCCCGCC
This sequence comes from uncultured Nitrospirota bacterium, assembly GCA_964588515.1. Classification (GTDB taxonomy): domain Bacteria; phylum Nitrospirota; class Thermodesulfovibrionia; order Thermodesulfovibrionales; family JdFR-86; genus CAZPPU01. The sequence goes on along the minus strand of CAZPPU010000207.1, from coordinate 161 downwards.
CTTTTCTTAACCTCTTTTTCGGGCCGTCCTAAGACCTTGATTCGTTTGACCCTGAGGGGAATGCCTTCTTTTATCTCAATCGATATATCCACCCTGTAAACCCCCGCAGGCTTGACCGAGACGGAGACGGCGGCCTCAGGAAAACCTCTTTCGAGATAAAG
>CAZPPU010000206.1:0-3248 GCA_964588515.1 uncultured Nitrospirota bacterium | reverse complement strand
TACATCGCCTATTGCGTTGGCAATGCTGTATTGATACGACCCGGCTCTTGCAACCTCATCAGGGCCGTTGATTACGCCGCAGGAAGAGGGGGCAGGGTCGGCTAAAGACGACTCGCAGGAGGTGGAGGCAAAGGCGGAAGCGGAAAGGAGGCAAAATAAAAAAAAGGCCGGAAATAGAAAGGCACCCGACGAAACCCGTCTTTGCATCTTGCCCCCACAGCCTAAAGTTGAGTCGATTTAAGCATAAGTTCCGCGCCTTTGTCAAGGATTTTTTGCGACCCAAAATTAGAGTTAGGATTTCTTTATGTTCTATCTCTATTTTAGGCGCATTGACCTTCTTAAACCGTTAAGGTAATATTGCCCTTATGCAGAAACTGATAAAAGGGCTGGTCGTAAAAAACAATACGAAGATTGTCTTTTTAGTCCTCGACGGCCTCAGCGGGCTTCCATGGCCCGAAGGAAAACACAAGGGAAAGACCGAGCTTGAGGCCGCAAGCACCCCGAATATGGACGCACTTGTAAGGGTCTCTGCATGCGGACTCCACATGCCTGTTTCGATGGGCATAACTCCGGGGAGCGGCCCGGGGCACCTTTCGCTCTTCGGATACGACCCCCTTGAATATCAAATAGGGAGGGGGATTTTAGAGGCCCTCGGCCTCGGCATAGAGGTCAAAAACACGGATGTGGCCCTCAGGTGCAACTATGCGACGCAGAGCGATGGCATCGTTACGGACAGGAGGGCGGGACGCCCGCCTACGGAGGAAAGCAGGAAACTCACGGAAAGGCTCCAAAAAGAGCTCGGAAGGATTGACGATGCGGAGCTTATATTCGGCCCGGGGATGGAGCACAGGTTTGCCGTGGTAATGAGGTTCCCGGAGGCGCTTGGGCCGGGCGCGGCAAATATAAACGACACGGATCCGCAAAAGGAAGGCAGTGCCCCTCTCCCTTTAAGGGCAGGAACCCCTCAGGCAGAGCGGGTCGTCCGCATTGCGGAAAAACTCATAGCCGGCGCAGAGAGGGTCCTAAAGGGCGAGCCGAAGGCGAACCATATCCTCCTCCGGGGGTTTTCCCAGAAGCCCCAGATGCCGTCCTTTGAGGAGGCATACGGGCTTAAGGCCCTCGCCATAGCCGCATACCCGATGTACAGGGGGCTTGCCCGTCTCATCGGGATGGACGCACCCGCGCTCGAAGGAGACCTCAAGGAAGAAATAGCCCTCCTCCGCTTGAAATGGAACGATTACGACTTCTTCTTCGTCCATGTAAAGAAGGTGGACTCTTACGGCGAGGACGGAAACTTCGAGGCGAAGGCGAAAAAAATAGAAGAGGCGGATTCGCACCTGCCTGAGATTTTGAAATTAAACCCGGATGTGCTCGTGCTCACGGGAGACCACTCTACCCCCGCGCTCCTTAGGGGCCATAGCTGGCATCCGGTGCCCTTGATGCTCTATTCCAAGTATGTATTGGGGGGACTCGCGGAGTCCTTCTCGGAAAGGCAGTGCATGAGGGGCGAGCTCGGCGTCTTCCCGACCGTAAAGCTCATGCCGCTTGTCCTTTCAAATGCCGGGCGGCTTAAGAAGTTCGGGGCCTGAAATTGTAGACAAGGCACGGAAAACATTATAAGATATGATTGAAAATCGCTCGAAAAGGAGGTATTTATGTCGGTATTCGACACGGTAAGGAAGGCGCTTCTTGCAGGGGTAGGGGCGCAACAAAAGGTCTCGGAGTACATAGACGAACTCGTAAAGAAAGGTGAGCTGAGCGAATCGCAGGGCAGTAAGCTCGTCAAGGAGTGGACCGCTCAGGCCGAAAAGAGCACCGAGAGCGTCTCAAAGAGCCTCTCCGATACGATGGCCTCGGCCCTCCAGAGGCTGAACCTCCCGAGGAAAGACGACATAGACAAGCTCTCCGCAACGATAACCGCACTCACGGAGAGAGTAAAGAGGCTCGAAGAGAAGGGCCAGTAAGTTTTGGACATCCTCAGGCTGGCACGGACCTACAGGACCGCCCGGAGGCTCCAGCAGATAATCAATGTCTTTCTGAGGCACGGCTTCGGCAGGATAATAGACCAGATGCACCTCGGCCGGTACATCCCCTTTGGAAGGAGGCTGAGGGCATTCGGTCAGTGGCCCGCCCTCAAGGGGCCGACCGTGCCCGAGAGGCTCAGGATGGCCTTTGCGGAGTTAGGCCCGAGCTTCATAAAGCTTGCGCAGGTGCTTTCCGCAAGGCCCGACCTCATTACCGCCCAGTATGCCGACGAGTTCAAGAAGCTCCAGGACGAGGTCCCGCCCTTCCCGACCGCAGAGGCAAGGAGAATCATCTCGGAGGAGATAAAGCTCCCGGTCGAAAGCGTATTCCTCGACTTCCACGATGCGCCGGTTGCCGCGGCCTCCATAGCGCAGGTCCACTTTGCGACCTTGATTGACGGAGAAAAGGTCGTCGTGAAGGTCCAGAGGCCGGCTATAAGAGAGACGATAGAGACCGATATAGACATAATGACCACGGCCGCCCGGCTCATCGAAAGGTACATACCGGAGGGGAGGTTCTTCAACCCCACGGGCATAGTGCAGGAGTTTTCAAAAACCGTAAGGAAGGAGCTCGACTTCGTCGAGGAGGCAAGGAACTGCTGTCGCCTGAGGAGGAACTTCGAGGAAAACCCCGATATCTACATCCCGAAGGTCTACCCGGAGTTCCTCACGGAGAAGGTCCTCACTATGGAGCGCATCGAGGGCGTGCGGGTGGACGACATACCCGGCATAGAGGCGATGGGGCTTGACAGGAAAAGGCTTGCAAAGACCGGGGTGGATGCATACTTCAAGATGATACTCGATGACTGCTTCTTCCATGCCGCCCCCCATCCGGGCAATATATTCGTGATGCCCACGGGCCGGATAGGGCTCGTGGACTTCGGCATAGTGGGCAGGGTCTCGGAGGAGCTGAAGGAGGCCCTTGCAGAGACCTTCCTTGCGCTCCTTCACAGGGACTTCGACAAGCTGATAGACCAGTACATAGAGCTCGGGCTCGTGCCCGAGGATGCGGACATCGAAGAATTCAGAAAGGATTTTAAGGCCGACCTCAAGGAGTTCCTCGAGCCCCTCTACGGCATGACGCTCGGGGAGATAAACTTCGCCCAGTACTTAGACACCGTCGTTCACCTTGCGATGAAGCACAACATGAAGATACCCTCGGAGCTCCTCGGCGGGACCGATGCTAGGATGCAAGAGAACTGCCATCGCTCGCACCTGGCGAGC
>CAZPPU010000205.1:0-3250 GCA_964588515.1 uncultured Nitrospirota bacterium | reverse complement strand
ATAATACCCCCAGGAGGCTTCTCTATTTCATTACCCTATCTTGGACAGGTGTGGTATACAATATAACTTTTTGGACCCCTACGGCGAAAGCATGAAGAACCGGCTGATAAATGGGATTCTCGACAGCAAGAAAGGCCAATGTGTTTCCACGCCGCTCCTTTATATTGCGATTGCCCAGCGCCTTGGCTATCCGGTGTATGCGGTATCGGTACCCGACCACTTTTTTGTAAGATATGTCGACCCGAATCTCAAGCTACAGAATATCGAAACAACCGGCGGCGGAGGATATTCCTCTGATGAAGCCTATATCAGGGATTTTCATATCTCAGAGCAGGGCATTAAAAGCGGTGCATATCTTAAGACCATGTCTCACCGTGAATTGCTTGCTGATCTTATTGCAGGGAATGCGATACATTGGGGTCTGCAAGGCGATATCAAAAAGGCTATCAGTTATCTGGAGCGTTGTGCTAAGATGAACCCGACTGCGCCTGGAATTATAGATAACTTAGGAAGGGCTTATCTGACTTTCGCTAAAAGCCTTTCGGGACGAGAAGCCGAAGAGTACTGGGCAAAAGGCATGTCCTTTAAGGAAAAGGCAAGAAAGCTCGGGTTGGTGAGACTGCCAAGAGAAGAATACATTCAAATGGTGAAAAAGAAGGCAAAAGAGGAAGCCATGAAAAACAAGGGAGGGAAAAAATGAAGAACTCAGTTTTTGTTCTCTTTGCGCTTTTATCGGTTTTTATGCTTATCGGCATCTCCGAGGCCCGCTGGTATGACCCTGAAAGTGGAAGGTTTCTCAGCGAAGATCCGATAGGGTTTGAAGGCGGCGACGTAAATCTTTATGTATATTGCCAAAACAATCCGACTAATTGCACTGACCCATTAGGACTTTTTATGGTGCAACTTCCTTACACTCGCAGCGATATGGACCAAGGTCTATTTAGCTATTTTCCTAATCGGATAAGAAATATCATGTGGGGCATATATACCGACCCCACAGCTGTAGGAATGGGAGTTGGAAGTTGTTCCGTAAGCGGGTTTACAAAACATGGTATTAATAGAGTCATTGAACGAGGAATCAGGCCTCAGAATATTCTGGATGCATTAAGAAACCCATTGAGAGTGAATGATATTGTTTACGATAGGTTAGGTCGCCCTAGCCAACGAATTATAGGTAGAGAAGTAGAAATTATCATAAATCCATCTACAGGCGAAGTTATAACAGTTTTCCCTCATTGAAAGGAATGAATGGCAAAGTTCATTTTATCAGCAAAACAAAAAGAATTTCTGATAAATATTGTACTGAAGGATGATATTCGTATCAGGGAGATAATAGCCTCATCTCAGGCTACAACCGGCAAAGAAAAGTTCATAATTCTCTTGAGTAAAGAAAATGCCGATATGATAAGAGATTTCTGCGCTGACGCTCTACAAAAAATAGGCTTTGATGAGAATTATGAGCCAACAGATGAAGGGCGATTATTGGAAGAACTAATTGACCTTTTTTACATAAGATAAATGAAGAATTCAGTTCTTGTCTCATTTTAACCGTGCTGGTTTTTACTTTTTGCAATAACTCCGAGGCCCGCCGGTATGACCCTATTCCCCCTGTCTGATGGCGTCGTAAGGGGACTTCCCAGCAGTTTTCAGGACGGGCAGGAGGGTTGCGGCAAGACCGGAGATGACCGTGAAGGCCACTACCAAAGCGGCCAGGGCAAGGCCCAGCCCGAAGGAGGGCAAAAGAAGAGGGGCATCGAAAAACACCCTGAGCAGGTTCTCGAAGCTCTCGATTAAGACGGCCCCGAAAACCGCGCCTGTAACGCCGCCGCCTGCCGAAAGCAGGATGACCTCGTAAAGAAAGATATTCCGGACATCGCGGCCCTTGGCGCCCATGGCCTTAAGAAGGCCTATCTCCTTTACCCTCTGCCCGATGGACAGCCTGTAAAAGACCCCTATGAGAAAGAGGCTCACGGCCCACTGTATAACCGCCCCTGCCATGGCCGCCTTAAGCGGGACGGCGAGGTTCCGCCTTGCGGACTTAAGGACATCGCTTGAAAGCACGACCTTAAGCTGGGGCATCGCATACTCTATTCTTGCGGCAGTCTCCTCATGGCTTGCGTTTTCATCGAACTTAAGGAGGACTGCGGATATCTCATCGGGCCGGATTCCGAGGGTCTTGAGGGCCTTTTCTCCGGATTGGGCTATCATCTGCCTTGCCCCTTCCATCGGGATGAAGACCGAGCCGTCGAGGAATTTCATCCCCGTGGGCTCAAGCTTCCCCGCTATCGTGAATTCCTTACCGTAAAACATGGTCCTTCCTCCGGGCTCGGCACGGATGCTTGAGCCGATAATCACCTCCTCCGGGGAGAGTTCCCTCTGGAGGCGTTCCTTAAGCCACGGGGATATGGTAAAGTCGCTTCCGGGCTCAAACCCGATGAGCATGGTGTCTGAGACCGCACAGCAGGCAAGGGGCGCGGATATGATAAAAAGCTGTGCAGAAGCCCGTGAGACCCCTTTCATAGCCGAAAGTCTTTCCTTGAAATCGCCGGGCATGTAGAATTCCGAGGGCTCGCCCGATATCAGTATCGCGGCAGTCTCCTCGTGCCGCATCAGAGGGACGGCCATGGCATCCGCGCCGAGCCTTGTCCTCCCTTTTTCTACACCCCGCTCCACCGAGAAATAAAGGGTCGTGAGGGCAAAGAGGGTTCCTGAGAGTGCGGCCATTCCGAGGAACACGGGCACGCTCCTAAGCGGCCTCCTCAGGATATTCCTTGAGACTACCGTGAAGATGCTCATCTTTTTTTCGAGGCGATGATACCTGTTAGGGAGACCGCAATAAGTAGCCCCCCCATCAGCCTCAGCATGGGGACGGTCCCGTAGTTACAGGGCATCGAGAGGCTTTTGCAATAGCCTATCGCCCCGGGCAGGACGATTACGAATATCCCCGATACCGCCGAAACGAGCATGAGCCACCCGAGGGTCTCTTTGGCCTTGGAGAAAAACACCTCCGCAATGCCCGTGTATGTGCAGAGCATCCTTTGCTTGCCCGCATATTCGCAGACAGGCAGGATGAACCTCGGCGTAAGGACGATGAGAAGGCCAAGCGCAAGCACTGCCGCGCCGAACGCCTTGTTTTTCATCGTGCCTGCCCGGCATGGGCGCAGTCATGCCCATGACCGCCGCAGACCTGTCCGGGCAGGAACTCAGGCAGTTGCCCTTTCACGAAAAGCTCTATATTTTCCTTTACCTT
>CAZPPU010000204.1:0-3251 GCA_964588515.1 uncultured Nitrospirota bacterium | reverse complement strand
GCTCCGGCTTGAAGGTCCGGTAGTTGATGGTCTCCGGCTTCTTGACCTCGCCGTAGGACCACTCCCGTATCCTTTCGGGCGAGGCGACCTTCATCCTTATGGCGTCGAATTCTATCGGGCTTTTAGACCTCTGAAACAGCTTGCTGACCTGCTCTTCTGTCAAGCTCTTTTCCCTCCGGTTTCTCCTCCAGAAGCTCTACATCCAATCCGAGGCTCTGGAGCTCTTTTATTAACACATGGAAGGACTCCGGCACGCCGGGCTCAAGCGTAGGCTCTCCCTTTACGATGGCCTCGTATATCCGCGCCCTTCCGGTTATATCGTCGCTCTTTACGGTGAGGAACTCCTGAAGCGTGTGAGCGGCCCCGTAGGCCTCAAGCGCCCAGACCTCCATCTCGCCGAGCCTCTGGCCGCCGAACTGCGCCTTGCCCCCCAACGGCTGTTGGGTGACCAGGGAGTAGGGGCCGATGCTCCTTGCGTGTATCTTGTCTTCGACGAGGTGATGGAGCTTCATTATGTACATATTCCCCACGGTGACCGGCCTCTCGAAAGGCTCTCCGGTCCTTCCGTCATGGAGCGTAATCTGGCCGCTCTGCGGCAGGCCCGCTTTCTTAAGCAGTCCCCTTATCTCGGACTCGCTTACCCCTTCAAAGACGGGGGTCGCCACATGAAGCCCGAGGGCCTTGGCCGCCCACCCCATGTGCGCCTCGAGCACCTGTCCCACATTCATCCTCGATGGGACCCCGAGGGGGTTTAAGACCACATCTACGGGCGTGCCGTCCGGCAGGTAGGGCATGTCCTCATCCGGAAGGACCACCGATATGACGCCCTTGTTGCCGTGCCTGCCGGCCATCTTGTCGCCCGCCTGGACCTTCCTCTTCATCGCTATGAAGACCTTTACGACTTTATTGACCCCCGGCGGAAGCTCATCGCCCCGCTTGATGACGCTTATCATCTCGTCGTACTTGTCCTGCAGGTACTTTATGTAGTCGCCCGCCTCCGCGCTTATGGACGCCAATTTTTCCTGCACCGCCTCGTCCACAACCCCGACCTTGGGCAACTGCTTATCCTTAATTTTTTCGAGGTGCTTCTCCGAGATGGTCTCGCCTTTCTTGCATATGAGGGCCTTTGAGCGGGGGTCTCTCAGCTCCTCGGCGGCCTTCTGCCCGCGGAGGAGTTCCTTGAGCTTCCTGTTCCTGTCGTCCTCGAGGATTCTGACTTCGTCCTGGAGGTCGCGCTGAAGCCTCAGTATCTCCTCGTCCTCCACGGCCTTTGCCCTTTCGCTCTTTCCCGCCCCTTTCCTCGAAAAGACCCGCGTGTCTATGACGACGCCTTCTATCCCGGGCGGGGCATACAGACAGCTTTCCTTCGCCTCCTCGGCCTTCTCTCCGAATATGGCCCTGAGGAGTTTCTCCTCCGGCGTAAGCTGGGTCTCGCCCTTGGGGGTGACCTTCCCCACGAGTATGTCGCCGGGCTTGACCTCCGTGCCGATTACCACGATTCCGTTTTCGTCGAGGTTCCTCAGGGTCTCCTCGCCGACATTCGGGACATCCCTTGTGATTTCCTCCGGGCCGAGCTTCGTCTCCCTGGCCTCGGTCTCGAACTCCTCTATGTGTATGGAGGTGAAGACATCCTCCTTGACGAGCCTCTCGCTCAGGAGTATGGCATCCTCGAAATTGAACCCGCCCCACGGCATGAAGGCCACGAGGACATTCTTTCCGAGGGCAAGCTCCCCGATGTCCGTGGAGGAGCCGTCGGCAAGGACATCGCCTTTCTGTACCTTCTGCCCAGAACTGACGACGGGCTTCTGGTTTATGGTCGTGGACTGGTTGGACCTCTGGAACTTAACGAGGCTGTACATGTCCACACCGTCTTTTGCGCTGACGACGACCCTCGATGCGTCCACCGCCTCGACCACCCCGGCCCTCTTTGCGACTATGCCCGCCCCGGAGTCCCTTGCGACATCGCCCTCCATCCCGGTGCCCACCACAGGGGCCTCGGCCTCAAGCAAGGGCACCGCCTGCCTTTGCATGTTGGAGCCCATGAGGGCCCTGTTGGCGTCGTCGTTTTCCAGAAACGGGATGAGCGCGGCTGAAACCCCGACTATCTGCTTCGGAGAGACATCCATGTAGTGGACCTCCTCCGGCCTGACAATCTTGAAGTCCCCGCCCACCCTCGCCGAGACCGTATCGCCCACGAGGTAGCCCCTTTTGTCCACGGGCGAGGTCGCCTCGGCTATGACGAATTTTTCGCCCTCGATGGCCGAGAGGTATTCGACCTCCTCGGAGACCTTTCCTTTTACGACCTTCCTGTAGGGCACCTCTATGAAGCCGTAGTCGTTGACCCTCGCATATGTCGCAAGCGATGTGATAAGCCCGATGTTGGGCCCCTCCGGGGTCTCGACCGGACATATCCTTCCGTAGTGGGTCGGGTGGACATCCCTAACCTCGAAGCCGGCCCTCTCCCTCGTAAGGCCGCCGGGCCCGAGGGCGGAGAGCCTGCGCTTATGCGTAATCTCCGAAAGCGGGTTTGTCTGGTCCATGAACTGGCTTAACTGGCTTGAGCCGAAAAATTCCTTTACAGCGGCCATCACGGGCTTTGCGTTTATTAGGTCATGGGGCACCGCCCCTTCCAGCTCGGTAAGCACCATTTTTTCCTTCACCGCCCGCCCCATCCTGACAAGCCCGATTCTAAACTGATTTTCCAACAGCTCGCCCACGGCCCTCACACGGCGGTTGCCGAGATGGTCTATATCGTCCACCTCCCCCTTGCCCACCCTGAGGGACAGGAGGTAGCGGACTATCTCTATGAGGTCTTTGTCCGTCAGCACCTTCATGTCGAGCGGGACGTTTATGCCGAGCCTCTTGTTTATCTTAAGCCTGCCTACAGGCGAAAGGTCATAGCGCTTCGGGTCGAAAAACAGCCCGTCAAAAAGCTCTTTTGCCGCCTTCATCGTGGGCGGCTCCCCGGGCCTCAGCTTCTTATATATCTCGATAAGCGCATCGTCCTGCGAGCTTACCTTGTCCGTAAGAAGCGTATCCCTGAGCGAGGGCAGATACCTCACCTCGTCTATGAAGAGAAGCTCAAGCGAGGCTATCTTCAGGGACATTATCTTTGACATTGCGTCTTCGGATATGACCTCGTTGCCGCCGACTATTATCTCGCCGGTCTCCGGGTCTATGATGTCTTTAAGCGTGACCCTGCCGGCTATCTCCCTGCCCGTTATCGGAAGCTCGGTTATGCCGACCGCCTC
>CAZPPU010000203.1:0-3256 GCA_964588515.1 uncultured Nitrospirota bacterium | reverse complement strand
AAGATAATGCAACTGGAGTCCTTCCTACTTCAACGAAAGGAAGGGACAATGTCTTAGTTGCTCCCACAAATATACCATAATCGGCTCCTCCAGATATGACATGTCCATTTCCATTCAGAGTGATATCGTTCCCTATATCAATACACGACCATCCACAATATTCTGTCAAATCCCCCGTCAATGTGCATGTCTTCGTCCCCGCATCCCAGACACCAATCTGCGTACAGTCCCCTCCCGTGGCGTCGTCCCTTATGCTGTATGCCATCGCAGTGGTTGCGAGGCCGAAAAACAAGACCATTGCCATTAAGCCTATGAATGTCCTCTTTGCCATCTTCTTCCCCCTCTTAAAATGTGTTTTTACGAGGCCGCCTATTCCACGCCTAAAGTAAACCATACCCCCCATGGAAGTCAAGCAGTTTTGGATTAAATTTGCTTATAGGCTGATAAGCCTTGATTTAGACCCCTTTGACACCGATATTCCGTTCCTGTAATCTTTTCCTATGCCTACATTGAAAGACAAGATAGAGAGACTCTTGAGGGCCGAGTGCTCGACCCCCGGGGATGTCCTCGGCCCGCATATCACAAAAAGCGGCGTTACGGTAAGGGCGTTCTTCCCCGGCAAGTCCTCCGCATGGGTCGTAAAGAACGGCAAAAGACACCGCATGAAACAGCTCCAGCCGGAGGGCTTTTTCGAGGCCGTCTTCCCTGAAAAAGAACTTTTCCCATACATGCTTGAGACCGAGGGGGAAGAGCGGTTTCACGATCCCTATGCCTTTCCCCCCCTGCTTTCCGATTACGACCTGCACCTGATAGGGGAGGGCACGCACTACAAAAAATACGAGAAATTAGGCGCCCACATAAGGGATGTCCGGGGGGTGAGGGGCGTGCACTTTGCCGTATGGGCGCCGAATGCAAAGAGGGTGAGCGTCGTCGGGGACTTCAACCAATGGGACGGAAGGCGACACCAGATGAATGTAAGGGGCGCATCGGGCGTCTGGGAGTTGTTCGTTCCCGGGCTTGGCGAGGGCGCGGTTTACAAGTTCGAGCTATGGAGGCCCGGCTTTCTTGCGCTCAAGACCGACCCCTACGGGTTTTACTCGGAATTGAGGCCGATGACCGCATCAATCGCATGGAATATCGATAAATACAAATGGCAGGACGATGAATGGATGAGGGCAAGGGCATCGAAGGACAGGCTCGATGCCCCGATATCGCAGGGGCTCGTAGCCCCTATGGCGATATACGAAGTGCACTTAGGCTCGTGGATGAGGGTCCCGGAAGAGGAAAACAGGTTCCTTACATACAGGGAGCTTGCATACATGCTCGTAAGGTATGTAAAGGAGATGGGGTTCACCCACATAGAGCTTTTGCCCCTTACCGAACACCCGCTCGATGAGTCGTGGGGCTATCAGACCATAGGGTATTTTGCGCCCACGAGCAGGCACGGGACCCCGGAGGACCTCATGTACTTCGTGGACTGCTGTCATCAAAACGGCATAGGGGTCTTGATGGACTGGGCGCCGGCGCATTTTCCGAAGGACGCCCACGGCCTTGCCTTCTTCGACGGGACTTTCCTTTACGAGCACGAAGACCCAAGAAAGAGGGAACACCTCGACTGGGGCACGCACATCTTCAATTACGGCCGGAACGAGGTTTCAAACTTCCTTCTTACATCGGCGCTCTTCTGGCTTGAGAAATACCATATGGACGGCTTGCGGGTGGACGCCGTGGCCTCGATGCTCTATCTGGATTATTCGAGGGGGCCGGGCGAATGGATTCCGAATATATATGGCGGAAATGAAAACATCGAGGCCATATCCTTCCTCAGGCGCTTTAACGAGCTCTGCCACCAATACCATCCCGGGGTGCTCACCGTGGCCGAGGAGTCTACCGCATGGCCGATGGTGTCGAGGCCGACATATGTCGGGGGGCTCGGCTTCAGCCTCAAGTGGAACATGGGCTGGATGCACGACATGCTCCTTTATTTTTCAAAGGAGCCGGTTTACAGGAAATACCACCAGAACAACATCACATTCGGCCTCCTTTATGCCTTCCACGAAAACTTCGTCCTCGTCCTTACTCACGACGAGGTCGTGCACGGAAAGCGCGCCCTCTTCGATAAGATGCCCGGCGACTTATGGCAGAGGTTTGCAAACATGCGGCTCCTTTTGGGATGCATGTATGCGCACCCGGGCAAGAAGATGCTCTTTATGGGAGGCGAGTTCGGGCAGTGGAGGGAGTGGAACTCCGCGGAAAGCCTCGATTGGAACCTCCTTGCATACGAGCCCCACAGGAGGCTTCAGCGCTATGTCGTCGACCTGAACGGGCTTCTCAGGAGCGAGCCGTCCCTACATGAGCTTGACTTCGAGTGGGAGGGGTTTCAGTGGATAGACTTCTCCGACAGCGACTCGTGCGTGGTCTCCTTCATAAGGAAGGCCAAAGACCCGGAGGATTTTCTGGTTTTTGTCTTTAACTTCACGCCCGTGCCGAGGCACGACTATAGGGTTGGCGTCCCTAAAAAGGCCGTATATAAGGAACTCTTAAACAGCGATTCGGAGACCTACTGGGGGAGCGATACAGGCAACGGCGGATGGGTGGCCGCCGAGGATGCGCCTTATTCGGGACAACCTTATTCCCTGAGTCTCACGCTTCCGCCCTTAGGGATGCTTGCGCTCAGCCCCCTCAGAGCTTGATTATCCCTTTTGCGATGGCGAACTTTATAAGCTCGGCCTTCGTATGGAGGTCTAACTTTTCGGAGATGTGGCCTTGATGGGCGATGACCGTTTTTTCGCTTATCCCGAGCGTCCCGGCGATTTCCTTATAGGTATAACCCTCGGCGATTAGTTTGAGCACCTGTTTTTCCCTGTCCGTGAGAAGCTCGTAGGGGTCTGAAATTTCCTTCTTTCTCCCTACATAGCCTTCTATGACCTTCGATGCCACCGAGGGGTGGAGATACGATTCCCCCTTTGCGACGGCCCTTATTGCCGAGATGAGCTCACTGCCTGCGGCCAACTTCAGTATATAGCCCGAGGCCCCGACTTTAAGGAAACGGCTTATGTACTCCCGGTCGTCATACTGGGTGAGGACCAAAATCTTTATATCGGGCTGTCTTTTCTTTATCTCGACCGTTGCCTCAAGCCCCCCGAGCCCGGGCATCGATATGTCCATGAGGACGATGTCGGGCTTAAGCGCGGAGGCCTTCTCTATGGCCTCCGTGCCGTTTGAGGCCTCGCCCACGACCTCGATGTCCTCACTG
>CAZPPU010000202.1:0-3278 GCA_964588515.1 uncultured Nitrospirota bacterium | reverse complement strand
ACATTTGCAGGCGGCGAGAAGCTTTCCCTGCAGGTCGATGTCGGAGAGATAAAACGCTCGGTCCACAGCATGCTCCGGTGTTACGACTGCCATTTCGGTTTTTCCGCGGAAGAGCACCCAAGGAGGGCCTTCAAGAGCAAGCGCGACATGACGATAATAAACTCCGAGGGATGCAGGCGGTGCCATTTCGACAAGTACACAAAGACCCTCGAGGGCATCCACTTCGACATCTTAAGCCAGGGCAACCTCAATGCGCCCATGTGCGCGGACTGCCACGGCAGTCATTCGATACAGTCGGGCAGGAAGGAAAAGCTCTTGAGCGCCCAGAGGTGCCGGCGGTGCCATTCCGAAATCTACGGGACATACCTCACGAGCGTGCACGGAAACGCCCTCGTCTCGGAGCACAATCAGGATGTGCCGGTCTGCTCGGACTGCCACAAGGCGCACGATATCGCGGACCCGAGGACCGTGGACTTCCGCAATATGACGCCTGAGCTGTGCGGCAACTGTCATGCCAACGAGGCGCTCATGGCGAAGTACGGCCTTTCCACCTCGGTCCTGAGGTCCTACCTCGAGGACTTCCACGGCGTTACGGTGAGCTTCTATAAGAAGCAGAAAAAGGCCGTCAGGCACATAGCGGTCTGCACGGACTGCCACGGCATACACAACATATCGAAGACGAAGGGCCCGGATGCCGCGGCCCTGAAGGCCCAGCTCCTTGAGAGGTGCCGGAAGTGCCATCCCAATGCCACGGAAAACTTCCCGGACGCATGGATGAGCCACTACGAGCCGACATTCAAGCGGGCGCCGCTTGTGTATATAGTCAGGGCCGGATACAAGCTCTTCATACCGTTTATGGTGATAGGCCTTGTGCTTCAGATACTGCTTCATATATGGCGCTATGCGGTCAACAGATGAAAAATAAATTTGAATTTGAAATTAAAGGAAGGAGTCCCTTAAATGGAAAAGGAAAGCGCCGGGAAGGTTAGACGGTTCGGACCATATAGGATAATCGAGCACCAGGCCAACGCCCTCGTATTTTTGGCGCTCGTCCTGACCGGCCTTTCCCAGAAGTTCCACACCGCCTCATGGGCGCAATGGGTCGTCCTCGCCCTCGGCGGCATAGACGCCGTGAGGCTCATCCACAGGTGGAGCGGCATAGTCTTTTCAATCCTCCTCCTTGAGCACATAGCGGTTGCGGCCTTCGGACTCCTGTTCAGGAAGTGGCCGCCTTCCATCGTGATAAACAAGAAGGACTTCGGCGATGCGATAGAAACCCTCAAGTTCTACTTCGGCCTTACGGACAGGCCCGCAAGGTGCGACCGCTACGACTACAAGCAGAAGTTCGAGTACTGGGGCGTGGTCGTGGGCGGCATGCTGATGATGGCCACGGGCATTACGCTCTGGTTTTCCGCCGACATCTTCAGCCTCATGCCCTTCATCCCCGGACAGATAATCCCCGCGGCAAAGGAGGCGCACACAAACGAGGCGATGCTGGCCTTCCTCGTGATAGTCATATGGCACATATATAATTCGATATTCAGCCCGGAGGTCTTCCCGCTCGACACCGCCATCTTTACGGGGAAGATATCCAAGGAAAGGATGATGCATGAGCACCCGCTCGAATACGAGAGGGTCTTCGGCAAGCCGGAACAAGAAAAGCAGGAAAAGACGCACGACAAAGGGCATTGAGTTTATCCCGCTTAGGGCTGTAAAATAAAAGGAGAGATGCAAAAAAGGATTATCGTAGCAACTCTCCTTAGCGTGGCCATAGCGCTGGCAACTTTAGGCATAATAAGCCATTTCAGCGTAAACGACAGCATAAAGCGCTCCATAGAAAACCGGCTCAGGCTCGCAAGCATCATAGCCGACTATACGGACTCCTTCCTCAAGGACAACCTCACCCGGCTCTACGACATCTCCCTTTCGGGCGCAGTGGATTTCAGGGACGGGACATGGAAGCCCGAGGAGAAAGCCCTGAGAACCGCCTACCAGTATTCGGTCTTCTCCGACGGCGTATTCCCCCTTGACCTCTACGGCAATGTAGTTCTGAGCTACCCGCCGGGCAGGCAAAAGGAAAACATGCTCGGCATGCCCGGCGTCAGGAAGGCGCTTGAGGGGAAAAAAGCGGTCGTCTCCGACATATACACCATCCAGAGCACGGGCAAAAAGACCTTATTTACATTTGTACCCCTTACCGACAGAATGAGCAATATCGTGGGGCTTGCCGGAGGCGAGATGAACCACACGAACTATCTCTTAGGCAGTGTCATAAGGGCGGTGCCGGAAAATACAGGGACCAGTATAGAGGTCGTAGACAGCAGGGGGACCGTGATTGCATCCAACGACCCCAATGCGGTCTTTACCTGTAGCGACCACGACAGGTTCCTCAACAACCTCATAGCGCAAAAGAAGACCGCGGTAACCACATGCCACCGCTGTCATGACGGCTCGGACACCGCCGCAAAGACGGAAGATATACTTGCGTTTTCGCCCCTCTCGGCGGCGCCGTGGGGCGTATCCGTAAGGGAGCCCGAAACCGCGGTCTTGGCGCCCTCAAGGAAGCTCAGGAGCGAGTTCATCTTCCTCGGTCTCATATACATGGTCAGCGCCCTCGTCTTTGCCGTGGGCGTAACCAACAGCATAGTGGCGCCGGTAAAATCCCTGATAAAGGCGGCGGGGCGCATAGCAAGGGGCAACCTCGATGAGCCTGTAAGCAGTGCATCTTCAAGGGACGAAATCGGGCTTTTGAGCGAGAGCTTCGAAACGATGCGGGTGAAGCTCAAGGAATCCCACGACAGCATCCAGGGGTATAATGTAGAGCTCGAAAAAAAGGTGGCCGAGCGCACCGCCGAACTCCTCCACAACAGAAAGAGGCTTGCCATACTCCTTGAGGAAGTCATAAAGGCGCAGGAAGACGAAAGGAAAAGGGTCGCCCGCGAGCTCCACGACGAAACGAGTCAGGCCCTTGCCGCACTCGGCATGTCCATAGACATAGCAGGCATGGCGCTTAAAGAGGAACAGTTGACTGCCAAAGGGCTTGAAGGGCTGAAACAGAGGCTCGCCCATGCCCTCGAAGGCATAAACAGACTCATAAGGGACCTCAGGCCCCCTGTTTTGGACGACCTCGGGTTTGAGTCCTCGATAAGGTGGCTACTCGAAAGGCATTTGGGGGAAAAGGGTATAGACCACGAGCTCGCCGTTACGGAGGCATTTAAAGAGGTCATGCCCTGCTACAGCCAGACAGTCCCCGCCGGTAAGACCTCACTCATACTCTT
>CAZPPU010000201.1:1097-3278 GCA_964588515.1 uncultured Nitrospirota bacterium | reverse complement strand
CGCATTCGGAATCTTCTGGTTTTACCTCGCACTTCTTCCTGAGTCTTCCATCATTCCCATCGTGGATGTCATCTTCGAGCACAGGGTCTACCTGCCGTCGGCGGGGGCGTTCATGGCTATTGCAGGAGGGATATTCGTCTTGAGAGAAAAATCAAGACCCCGGAAAATAAGGGCGCTTCCAACGCTATTTCTCGTTCTTGTAACACTTGTTCTTTTAGGAGCGACATTTAATAGAAATTACATTTGGAAATCTGAAATAAGCCTCTGGGAGGATGTGGTAAGGAAGTCGCCTGAAAAGGCAAGAGGCTATAACAATCTCGGAAATGCATACAACTCTATCGGTCTGGCTGATACGGCGATAAAACATTTCCGAAGAGCTATAGAACTAAAGTCTGACTATGCGGATGCATATTATAATCTCGGTAATGCTTATTATGCCCAAGGATTAACCGATAAGGCTATAGAGCACTACCAGAAGGCTTTGGGCATAGAACCGAATGATGCAAAAATGCATAATAACATCGCACTTGCCTATAGCTCCAAAGGCTTTACCGATAAAGCAATAGAGCATCTCCAGGTCGCAATAAAAATTCGCCCTGATTATACAGAGGGGCATAACAATTTAGGTTTTATTTACTATAATTCCAAAAGGTGGATTGATAAAGCCATAGAACATTATCGGGTCGCTTTGGAATTGAATCCCGACGATGCAAAAACTCACTTGAACATTGCCGTTGCTTATAGAGCCATGGGTTTGGATAATAAGGCAATGGAACACTTCAGTATAGCGGGCAAACTTAACCCCGCCTTATTTGAAGGTATCGACCGCCGTTGAGGCCGAAAAACAAAACCATTGCCATTAGGCCTATGAATATCCTCTTTGCCATCTTCTTCCCCCTTATTAAATGCGTTTTTACGAGTCTCCCTATTCCACGCCTAAAGTAAACCACATCCCCCCCATAAGGAAGTCAAGCGCTCGGCTTTTGGATTAAATTTACTTATAGCCTGATAAGCCTCGATTAGGTCCGCGGCTTTCCCTTGGTAATAATTTTTGCGGTTGTAGTAAAATTCCATATGCGGGAGAAAGCCGAAACACTCAGGGATAGGGGGCTTGAGGCCCTTGAGCAGAACAATACCGTAGCCGCGCTGTCTTTCCTTGAGAGGGCGCACCGCCTCGAAAAGACGCCGATTACATGCTCAAGCCTTGCCTACTGCATGGCTAAAGAGAGGGGGCAGTTCAAACAGGCGTTTGCGCTCTGCGAGGAGGCCATAGAAAAGGAGCCCGACTCCGCGGCCCATTACCTGAACCTGGGCAGAATCCATATCCTTGCCGGAAACAGGGCGGAGGCGATTACAGCCTTCAGGGAGGGCATGAAGCATAATCTCGACGACCGGATAATCGCCGAGCTTGCAACGCTCGGAATAAGAAAACCCCCTGTCATACCGTTTTTTAAAAGGGCAAACTTCCTAAACAAGTATCTCGGCATGATTTTCAAAAGGCTCGGCTTCAGATAAGCGGGCACGGCCCGCGGCGAAATATTTTGGGTTCGAAGCCTCTTATGCGAGTTTTAGCCCCCTAATGAGCCTTCCGATATCCTCTTCCGTGTGCTCTGCCGTTACGGTAAGCCTGAGCCTCGGCTGTTTTACCGTAGGGGGTCTTATGGCGGGCGCATATATTCCTGCCTCAAGGAGGCGCTTTGATAAGCCGAGCGCGCTTTCGACATCCTTGAGCATAACGGGTATTATGGGGGTTTCGCTTCCTCCCGTATCGAGGCCAAGCCCTTCAAGCGCGCTTAGGAGTATGTCCCGGTTTGCCCATAGCCTCTCGATGCGGCCGCTGTCTTTTTCTACGATTTCAAGGGCCTTAAGCGCGGCCCCGACCGGAGAGGGGGGGAGGGCGGTCGAGTATATGAGGCTCCTTGTGCTGTTTACGGCCCACCCGACGGTCTCTTTAGGGCCTGCAAGGAATGCGCCGAATGAGCCTAAGGCCTTTGAAAGCGTGCCCATCTCGATGACGAAGGGCATGGGCTTAAGCCCGAAATGCTTGAGTGTCCCTTTGCCTTTACCCGTAACTCCGGTTCCGTGGGCATCGTCTATGTAAAGGACTGCGCCCTCTGCCTTGCAAAGCGCATAGAGGTCTCCTAAGGGCGCAATATCGCCGTCAATGCTGAATACCCCGTC
>CAZPPU010000201.1:0-1087 GCA_964588515.1 uncultured Nitrospirota bacterium | reverse complement strand
GTGCCTGAGCGAGCCCCGCCCGCCGCCCAGCACTCCGGTTGCGTGGGCGTCGTCCACGTAGAGCAGGGCACCGTGGCGCTCCGCCAGATCGTATAGCTCGGGCAAGGGGGCCAGGTCCCCCTGCATGCTGAAGACCGCATCCGTTATTACGACCTTCCTCCGGGCGTCCGATTTCTTGAGAAGTTCTTCGAGGCGCCCGACATCCTTATGCCCGTATATATATTTCTTCGCCCTGCTCAGGCGACAGCCGTCTACGGTGCTTGCATGGTTAAGCTCATCGCTAAAAAGGGCGTCTCCCTCGCCTGCGATTGCCGGGATGAGGCCGGTGTTGAGGCTGTAGCCGGAGTTGAAAATAAGCGCAGAGCCGGTCCCCTTGAAAAGGGCGAGGGCCGTTTCGAGCTTTTCATGGAGTGTCGTGCCGCCGGAAAGGAGCCGCGATGCGCCTGCGCCCGCGCCGAACTCCTCGATGGCCCGCTTTCCTGCATCTACGACCTCCGGGTGGTTGGCAAGACCTAAGTAGTCGTTTGAGGCGAAGTTGAGGAGGCACTGCCTCTTCCCTATGACTATGAGCCTTCCCTGAGGGGATGCGCGGTCTTTTATTACCCTAAGGAGGCTGTTTTCCTTCAGTCCTTCGAGATCCTTTAAGAACATGGCCGTATCCTTACCGCCCCCTGTCTTAATATCCAGACCCGTTTGCCTGTTGCATCGGCGATTGTGGAGGGCAGGCCGCCGGAGGTCTTTCCGCCGTCTATGACGAGGTCTATATGGCCGTCGAAGTATTCGACGACCTTCTTTGCGGTCCTTGCCGGAGGCGCCCCCGCGGGGTTTGCGCTCGTTGCGGTAACGGGAAACCCTTGTGCAAGCCGGAGGGCAAACGGATGACCGGGGATTCTCACGGCTACCTTGCCCCTTTTTTTTATAAGTCCCGGAAGCCCCTCATGCGCCCGGAGAAGAAGCGTAAGCGGGCCGGGCCAGAACCGCGCCATAAGCCCCCTTGAAAGTTCGTTCATGTCCTTTGCGACCATGAGGAGCGTCTTTTTGCCCGCTATAAGCGGCATTGCCTTTTCATGGGGCCTTCCCTTGAGTC
>CAZPPU010000200.1:0-3418 GCA_964588515.1 uncultured Nitrospirota bacterium | reverse complement strand
TCTTTTTATTTAGCAATAAGTAAAGTTTATAAATGGAAAATTATGGCATGAGGATAAAGAAACTAAGGGAAAAGGCAGGCTTAACACAGGCAGAGCTTGCCGAGATGATAGGTTTCAAGACGCCATTTTATCTAAGCCAGCTTGAGACAGGCAAGCGGGAGGCAGGGCTGTCGGTCTTAAATAAAATCTGTGGTGCATTCGGCATAGAACTGTTTGAGTTTTTTAGAGACGAGAAGCCAAAAGTAATAAGTTTCAGGCAGACCGCTATAGGCAGGCTGATTGAGGGCATGCCTCGGGAAAAACAAGAACTAATTAAGAGATACATAGAAACCGTGAAGGATATGGATGCTGAGGCGGTAAGGGAGACTGTTTTATACACCCGGAAGGAGAAACTCTGGAGAGAATATTCCCGGAAGAAGCTAAAGAAACGGGGTTGAGATTTAGCCCGTCAATCAGTAAGCTCAAACCTTTCTGCTGGCTCTGAGGTAAAGGAAGTGAGATATCTTACGCCTGAGCACCAAACCAAAAATAATCCCACTTAGCGAATACCTGAGTCTCTAAGGTATAATCAACCCTATGACTGAAAAACACCGCATAGCCCATGCCGCAGGCTTGATATCCGTCGCCACATTCATAAGCCGCATCCTGGGCTACATGAGGGACATGGTGCTTGCATTTTACTTCGGGGCCACCGGGCTTTCCGATACATTCTTCATCGCATTCAGAATCCCGAACCTTCTCAGGGAGCTTTTTGCCGAGGGCTCGATGTCTGCGGCCGTCATCCCCGTGCTTACCCAATACCACGGACGGGAGGGGATGGAAGGGGCAAGGAGACTCGTGAGGGCGCTTTTCACATTCGTGCTTTTTGCGGTCGGCATCGTAAGCCTCCTTGGGATTGTTTTCACGCCTGCCGTGGTCACGGTAATCGCCCCGGGGTTCAGGGCGGATGCCGGGAAATTCGCAATGACCGTTTATCTTGCCCGGATAATGTTTCCGTTTCTTCTTTTCATAAGCCTCTCGGCCCTTCTTATGGGCGCGCTCAACGCCCGGAGGGTCTTCTTCATTCCTGCGCTTGCGCCGGCGATACTTAATGTTGCTATAATTGGAACGACCGTTGCCCTTTCAGGAACGCTCGCCCGGCCGATAACGGCGGTCGCCATAGGAGTTACGCTCGGCGGGTTTTTGCAGTTTGCCTTTCAGACGCCTTCGTTCCTCAGGGAGGGCTATAGCCTGAGGCCCGACTACGGGTTTTCGCATCCCGGGCTCAGGCAGGTCTTCGGGCTTGTAATGCCCGCCACTCTGGGGATGGCGGTTTCGCAGATAAACATACTCGTATCGAGCATCCTTGCCTCGTATCTGCCCGCAGGCTCGGTCACATACCTTTTCTACTCGATGCACCTCATCCAGTTCCCTCTTGGGGTCTTCGGCGTTGCGATGGGCATGGCGGTCCTGCCTACCCTAAGCGAACACGCAAGGCAGGGGGACATGCAAAAACTGAGGGAGGATTTCGCCTTTTCCCTGAGGCTCCTGTTTTTCCTCACGGTGCCTGCGATGGCAGGGCTTATTGCGCTTCGGGAGCCTATAGTAAGCGCGCTCTTTCAGAGGGGGAGGTTCGATTACGGGGCCACGGCGGGCACGGCCTCCGCGCTACTATTTTATGCCGCGGGCATATGGTCAATGGTCGGCGTGAGGGTGGTGGCCTCGGCGTTTTATTCGATGCAGGACACGAAGACCCCTGTGAAGGTGGCCGTTGCCGCGCTTACGACGAACATCGTCCTCAGCCTTCTTCTCATGGGGCCGATGAGCTACAGGGGGCTTGCCCTTGCAAACGCCCTCGCCTCGGTCGTGAACTTCACCGCGCTTTTTTATCTCCTCAGGAAGAGGCTCGGGAGGGTCGGCGCGAGGGGAAGCCGGAGGTCCTTTCTCAAGGTCTCGGCCGCATCTGCCGTAATGGGCATCACAGGGTGGGCGCTTTTAAGGGGCGGGCTCTGGGGCATGCCGGGAATGGCCATCGAAAAGGCTGGAATACTTGGAGGCGGCATATTGCTTTCCATCGGCGTATATCTCATCATGTGCCGCATCCTCAAGAGCGAGGAGATGGGGTTTATGTGGGGCATGATAAGGGACAGGTTCGGGAGGCGTTGAATTGGTGTAACCCGCATAGGGGACTGTGTTTTTCAGGCGGATAGGGGTTATAATGAAAAATGAGTTTTCTTGGGTTTTTCAGGAGAAAAAGAACCGAGGGAAGGCCCAAAGAAGACGGCTTAAAGGAAGCCCTAAAGGCAAAATACCGAGCATTCCAGAGCCTTCTATCGGAGAATAACCGTGTCCTCATGCTCATGGCGGATATGGAAGAAAAGCTCTCCGGAGAATATCTCTTCGACCGCCACTACCTTGAGACGAATACAAGGCTCGTAGCAGAGGGCGTATCGAAAATCATAGGGGATTTGAACTCCCTTTCAAACGGCAGGCATAAGGAGCTTTACCCTGTCTACGGCTCCATCGTCTCCGAAATCGAAAGGGCCATGGACCGGGGGGTCGAGATACCGGTAAGCGACCTTGTGATGCCGCTTGAGGCCCTCGGCAGGGAGACCTCGGCGGTCTCGGGCGGAAAGATAGCCAACTTAGGCGAGATACGCCGGCTGGGCCTTCCGGTGCCCGAGGGGTTTTCTATAACCGCCTATGCGTTTAAGAGGTTCATGGAGCATAACGGCCTCGTGGAGAAAATAAATACCGCACTTGAAGGCGCGGACATAGAAGACCTCGATGCCCTCAAAAAGACAAGCTCGGAGATGCGCCGTCTCGTTACGGAGGCGGAAATCCCCCCCTCGCTTGAGGAGGCCGTAAGGGCCGCCATAGAAGACCTGAAGGGAAAAACGGCAAGCCCCCAATATCGGGGGGGGCCGTGCCCCTTAAGGGTCTCGGTAAGAAGCAGTGCGATACACGAAGACGGAAGGTTCAGCTTTGCAGGGCAATACGCCACATTCCTGAATGTCACGGAAGATTCCATACTTCAGAGATATAAGGAAGTGGTCTCGAGTCTCTTTACCGAGCGTGCCATCTTCTACTATAAGACGAAGGGCTTCTCCGATAAAGAGATGGTGATGGCAGTCGGGGCCCTCGAGATGGTAAACGCAAGGGCGGGAGGAGTGCTTTATACAAAAGACCCAAACGAGCCGGACTCCGACCATGCCGTCATAAACGCCTTGCCCGGGCTCGGCGCGCCGGTCGTGGACGGCTCAAAGGAGCCGGATTCGTTTGCCCTCTCAAGGAGCGCCGATGCGCCCTTGGATAAAAGGCTCCCGGCCAAAAAGACCATGCTCGTTTGCGCCCCTGAAGGGGGCGTCTCAGAAAAGGACATCCCCGAAGAGGCGGCGTATCTGCCTTCCATCTCGGATGCCGAGGCAAAAACCCTCCT
>CAZPPU010000199.1:0-3451 GCA_964588515.1 uncultured Nitrospirota bacterium | reverse complement strand
TTCTTAAATGAGGCAACGAATCGGTTTCATTTAGATTTCTGATGAGGCAAGTCGAATACTTGACAAGATTTTTCTCTTGTGATAATCTCCAGTGCTCTGTCTTAAAGTCTTAGTTTTAAGTCTTAACGAGGTGGGAGAAGAAAATGTTGGAACTGAGCGGCTGGTTTTTTGCCCTCCTTCTGAATTTCCTTGTGCTATTGTTCGTCTTGAATCTTGTTTTATTCAAGCCCATGCTCAGGGTCTTCAAGGAGAGGGACGACTCCGTGAAGGGCTCGATGTCTGCGGCAAGGGAAATGTCGGAAAAGAAAGACGCCTCCCTTGCAGAGATGAAGAGGGAGCTTTCGGAGGCAAGGGACAAGGCCCGCACGGCGTTTGAGGCCCTGAGGGCTGAGGGCATCGACAGGCAGAAGGCGGTCGTATCCACATCCGGCGAGAAGGCGGCGAAGCTCATGGACGATGCGCGTCAAACCCTGAGAAGGCAGGGGGAGGCCGCAAGGGTCGCCCTCAGAGGGGATGTGGAGAGGTTCTCGGAGGAAATAGTCAAGAAGCTTACGGCGGTGAAATGAGAGTCCCGACATTGTTTATATGGCTTGCCTTATTTATATGGTTTGTCTTCGGGGGGGCCGCATTCGCAAGCGGAGGCGAAGAGGCGGGCGGCAGTCATGTGATGGAGTGGGTCTGGAAGGTACTTAACTTTGCAATACTCGTATTCGTGCTCGTTAAATTCTTCGGCCCGATGCTTAAGGGCTTCCTCAAGCAGAGGTCCGAGGCGATAGAAAAGACGCTGAACGAGGCAAGGCAGGCGAGAAAGCTTGCCGAGAAGGCCCTCGCGGAGGTCAGGCAAAGGCTCAAGGGCAAGGACAAGGAGATGGAGGATATAATCGCCTCTGCAAAGGAATCCGGGGAAAAGGAGCGCGAGGCGCTCGTTGCCGAGGCGGACAAGTTGGGCAGGAAGATACTCGAACAGGCAAAGGCCAACATGGACTTCGAGCTTAAGCGCGCAAAAGAGGCAATCAGGGCGGAGGCCGTGGAGCTTGCCATAGAGCTTGCCGAGAAGAAGATAAAGGAGAGGCTTACCCCGGAGGAGCAAAAGAGGCTACTTGAGGAATCGCTCCTCAAACTGGAGACGAAGGCGTGAAAAAGGACAAGAGGGTAAAGAGGTTCGCAAGGTCGCTTCTGGATTCCGTCGGGCTTGACGCCGCAGAGGGGGCCCTGAACGAGCTTGGGACTTTAAACGGCCTCATGCTCAAGGACAGGAAGTTCGCCTGCCTGCTCATAGGCCCGCAGTTTGCCGACGCCGAGAAGTCCTCGGTGCTTCAGGCGGTCTCCGGCAGGCTCGGTCTCTCGGAAAAGGCTGTCAGGTTCGTAAGGCATCTCATCGAGGAAAAGGCCGCGGCAAGGCTCGATGAGATACTGGGCGCGGCCCGCAGTCTTTATCTCGAAAGGAAGAGGATGTCGAAGGTGACGGTCTATACGCCGGGTCCGCTTGACGGCGGCTACGAAGAGCGGCTGAGGGCGTCCCTTAAGAAGATTACGCAGAGGGATGTGCAAATAGAGTGCGTGACCGACCCCGCCCTCCTTGGGGGGATTTTAGTGAGGGTCGGCTCTACGATGTATGACGGGAGCATAAAGGGCCAATTGAGGCTTTTAAAAGATGAGCTTGTGAAGGGGTGAAGAAATGGAAATCAAGGTAGGGGAGATAAGCGAGCTTTTAAGGAAACAGATAACCGATTTTGAAAAGAGGGTTGATGTCTCCGAGGTCGGCACGGTCGTCAATGTCGGAGACGGAATAGCAAAGGTCTACGGGCTCGACAACTGCATGTCCTCGGAGCTCCTTGAGTTCCCCAATGCGGTCTACGGCATGGCCCTCAACCTCGAAGAGGACGCCGTAGGCGTGGTCCTCTTCGGCGAGGACACCCTCATCAAGGAAGGCGACATCGTAAAGCGCACGGGCAGGATTATGGAGGTCCCGGTCGGCAAGGCCCTCATAGGCAGGGTGGTCAACGCCATCGGCCTTCCCATAGACGGAAAAGGCCCGATAGAGACGAAGGATACCCGGATAGTCGATGTCGTGGCCCCGGGCATC
This sequence comes from uncultured Nitrospirota bacterium, assembly GCA_964588515.1. Taxonomy (GTDB): domain Bacteria; phylum Nitrospirota; class Thermodesulfovibrionia; order Thermodesulfovibrionales; family JdFR-86; genus CAZPPU01. The sequence continues at coordinate 1,365 of CAZPPU010000199.1, read as the reverse complement.
ATAGACAGACAGCCGGTCAGGGAGCCGATGCAGACCGGGCTCAAGGCCGTTGACTCGATGATACCCTTGGGAAGGGGGCAGAGAGAGCTTATTATCGGCGACCGGCAGACCGGAAAGACGGCCATCGCCATAGACGCAATCATCAACCAGAAGGGCGGGGATGTCATCTGCATATATGTTGCCGTCGGCCAGAAGCGCGCCAACATCGCAAGAACGATGAAGTTCCTTGAGGAGCAGGGCGCGATGGAGCACACTATAATAGTCTCGGCCACGGCGAGCGAGCCCGCTCCGCTACAGTACATAGCGCCTTACACGGGCTGTGCCATAGGCGAGTACTTCAGGGACAACAAACAGCACGCCCTCATAATCTACGACGACCTCTCGAAGCAGGCCACGGCATACAGACAGCTTTCCCTTCTTCTCAGACGCCCCCCGGGCCGCGAGGCATTCCCCGGGGATGTCTTCTACCTGCATTCGAGGCTTCTTGAAAGGTCCGCAAAGCTCTCCGACGAGCTCGGCGGAGGCTCCCTCACGGCGCTTCCCATCATAGAGACGCAGGCGGGCGATGTCTCCGGCTACATACCGACCAATGTCATCTCTATTACGGACGGGCAGATATATCTCGAGCCGGAGCTTTTCTATGCCGGCGTAAGGCCGGCGGTCAATGTCGGTCTTTCGGTCAGCAGGGTCGGCGGAGCGGCCCAGACCAAGGCCATGAAGCAGGTGGCCGCCACCCTCAAGCTCGACCTTGCGCAGTTCAGGGAGCTTGCCGCATTCGCACAGTTCGGCTCGGACCTCGACAAGGCCACGCTCGCCCAGATAGAAAGGGGAAAGCGGATGGTCGAGATACTCAAGCAGGGGCAGTATGTGCCGCAGGCCGTGGAGGAGCAGATAGCAGTTATTTTTACGGGCGTAAACGGCCACCTCGACAGCATACCGATTGAGGCGATAAGTAAGTTCGAGAGCGAGTTCCTCAGGTTCATGAAGGACAGGAAGGCCGATATCCTTGCGGAGATAAAGGCGAAGAAGGAGATATCCGAGGACCTGAAGGCGAGGCTTAACGCCGCATGCGAGGAGTTCAAGAGAGGGTTTCAGCCCTAACCAAACGACATGGCGACTTTAAGAGACATAAAAAGAAGAATAAGGGCCGTAAAGAACACGCGTCAGATAACGAAGGCCATGAAGATGGTTGCGGCCGCAAAACTCAGAAAGGCCCAGACCCGGATGCTTGCGATGAGGCCCTATGCCGATAAGATGCGGACGATAATCGAGGGGCTTGCATCGGGCGCGGACATGGAGCTTCACCCGCTCCTTGCCACGAGGCCGAGGAAGACCGTCGAGGTGCTCGTCATGACCTCCGACAGG
>CAZPPU010000198.1:3169-3507 GCA_964588515.1 uncultured Nitrospirota bacterium | reverse complement strand
CGACAGATCCGTCAGAGCAGGGCGTCCGAGAGGTCTGCGCCTTTAATGCGGCTGATGCGTAAATTTTCCCTTTTAAAAATAGAAAGATTAATTACCGTAACCGGCGTATATCCTTGACATAAACAAGTATTGATGCAATAATAGAATCATAATGAATCACTTTTAGAGTCAAAGGGGTGATGCAATTGAAGCAGATTACGTTGAGGAGTATACCTGATGAGATTGAAGCGCTGGTTAAAAAGGAGGCAAAGGCAAAAGGTTTAAGTCTTAACAAGGCATTTATTACGCTGATGGAAAAATCGGTAGGCGTAAAGACAAAAGACAAAAAGAAGAAGGCG
>CAZPPU010000198.1:0-3159 GCA_964588515.1 uncultured Nitrospirota bacterium | reverse complement strand
GGTAGATGAGGAATTATGGAAAAAACCAAGATAATGCTGGATACCTCTGCTTATTCCGCCTACCTGAGAGGGAAGCCTGAGATTAAGTTATCAATTCAGCATGCCGAGGAGATATTTCTGAATCCTGTGATACTTGGCGAGCTGGTTGCCGGCTTCATAATGGGGAAAAGCGAAAAGAAAAACAGGGCTATACTTGAGGAGTTTCTTTCTTCCCCAAGGGTCGGGGTCGTGGCTATCGATGAAGAGACATCGGAAAGATATGCTGTAATCGTTAACCATCTCAGAAAGGAAGGCATTCCGATACCTACCAATGATTTATGGATTTCTGCTTCTGCCATGCAGTATGGGTTAAAAGTTGTAACTACCGACAGCCACTACTTGAAGGTGCCGCAGATAATAACCGAACATTATCAGATCGATGAGTAGTAATAGATGCCTGCTTTAGCGGAATTCCGCTCGGGATATGCCTCCATAGTGGGCAAGCCCAATGTGGGGAAGTCCACACTCCTTAACACCCTCTTGGGGCAGAAGGTCTCCATCGTAACATCCAAGCCGCAGACTACCCGTAACAGGATAATCGGCATAAAGACGACGGAAGAGGCGCAGGTCATATTCATAGATACGCCCGGAATCCACAGGCCCCGCCATAGGCTCGGAGAGCTCATGGTAAAAAGGGCAAGGGAGGCCTTAAGCGGAGTGGATATCATACTCCTCATGGTCGAGCCCTCACGCCCGGAGCCCGCAGACCTCGCTATCATAAGGCTCCTTAAGGGGCGGACTCCCGTTAGGGGAGGCGGCACTGCCGCCTCAAAGACGCCGGTATTTCTTCTCATCAATAAGATAGATACGGTCGCAAAGGCCAAGCTCCTCCCGGTCATTGACGAATACAGCGGGCTTTACCCCTTCGGAGAGATAATACCCGTCTCCGCGCTCAAGGGCGACGGCATGGACATACTCCTCCGGGCGGTGACGGACCGGCTGCCCGAAGGGCCCAAGTACTATCCGGAAGACCTCGCAACGGACCAGCTTGAGAGGTTCATGGTCTCGGAGATCATAAGGGAAAAGGTCATGGAGGCGACGGAAGAAGAGGTCCCCCATGCGGCGGCCGTCGAAGTCATCGAATGGACGGAGAGGCCGGACGGGCTCGTGAGCATCGGCGCGAACATTTATGTTGAAAGAAAAGGGCAAAAAGGTATTATAATAGGGAAGCAGGGCATGAGACTAAAGTCTATAGGGACTGCCGCAAGAAGGGACATCGAGAGTTTGCTTAATACAAAGGTCTACCTCGAACTCTGGGTAAAGGTCAAGGCGGAGTGGCGCAGGCGCGAGGCGAATCTTATAGAATTGGGGTTTAAGTGATGCTCGTAAGGATGCTCGTAGAGGGTCTGCTCTTCGACCCGCGGAGCAACATGTATATCCTCCTCCTTAAGGAGGCCGGGGGGACGGAAACCCTTCCCATCTGGATAGGCAAGCCGGAGGCGGACTCCATCGCCCTTGCCATAGGGAAAGTTGCAACCCCGAGGCCCCTCACGCACGACCTCATAAAGAACTTAGCGGACGCCCTCAGGGTCAAGGTGACGAGGATAGTGGTCACCGAGCTTTTAGACAACACATACTACGCCCTCGTCTATCTCACGGACGGAAAGAGGGAGCTTCAGGTGGATTCAAGGCCCTCCGATGCGATAGCCGTCGCCTTAAGGACGGCCGCACCGATATTCGTAGAGGAAAAGGTCCTCGAAAAGAAAAGCTCCGACGAGCTCGAGGAATGGCTCAAGAACCTCAAGCCCGAAGACTTCGGCAATGTAATGTAAGGGGGGGCAGGGAGCCCCGGCGTCCAACCGTCGTGAAGCCGCGTGCCGGTTTTGAAGGACAGGGGCGCAGGGGACTGTAGGTTTCCACTATGTTACACCGGAGAACCGAAGGAATAGTCCTTAAGAGCGCTCCGTTCGGCGAGGCCGACCTCATAGTAACCTATCTCACTAAGGACTTCGGCCTCATAAGGGCATTTGCAAAAAGCCCCCGGAAGGCAAAAAGCAGGTTCGGCGCAAGTTTGGAGCCCCTTACCTATGCAAGGCTCTCTTTCTTCGGCCGGGAGGACGCAAGCCTCCCCCGGCTTACGCAATCCGACATCATCGAATCCTTTCAGGGGCTGAGGGAATCGCTCGACGCCTTTACCGACGCCTCGGAGGCGACCGCCCTCGTGCTTGAGCTTCTTCCCGAAGGCGAGCCTAACCGCAAGGCGTTCCGGCTCCTCAGGGCCGTGCTCAAGCTGATGGAGGCCCTGCCCGGGCGGAGGGGGTTCCTCGTCCTACTTTTCAAGATAAGGCTCCTCGATATGGCGGGTTATTCCCCCCTTCTTAAGCATGCCGCGGCAGGGCAAAGGAAGCCCCATGAAAGCATGAGGACATGGGAAATCCCCGCGGCCCTGAGGATAAGGCCCTCGGCAGTCATGCAGGGGGAGCTCAAGTCCCTTGTCGACGCCCACATAAAAGAAATTTTGTAAACTTATTAACCTATAAGAATTTTTAATTTGACGGGGGGGGAGTTTTATGCTTCAATAGGCGCAGGAAGTAGGGGGACTCGTAAAAACGCATTTAATAAGGGGGAAGAAGATGAAGAGATTATGCGTAGTAGTTGCTTGCATGATACTGACGGTTATTTCATTTTCAGGTGAAGGCCTCGCTTTAACAGACGACCATGTTAAATCTGAAAACATAGCGGAGGCAGACGGAACAACAGGACAGGATACAAATATAGGCACAGGGATAAAGACAGGGCACATACAGGATGGTACAGTTACTGGTGCTAAAATAGCCGATGGCGCGGTAACAGATACGAAGATTACCGGCATGATATCAGCATCTAAGATATCCTCTGCCGGATTGGATGCGGATACAGTTGACGGAAAACACGCTGTGGATTTGGCGCCGGCGGTTCACACGCATGCCCAATCAGAGATTGACGGTTTTTCCAATACACTCTCCGAGAAAGCTGACATATCCCACGACCACAACAGCATTTATCAGAAAAAATCGTCTAATGTCATTGTAGTGTCTAAAGGCGGTAACGGCGATTTCACCAGCATACAAGCCGCGGTTGATTCTATAACTAATGCCGGGCCGGATAATAGATATGTTATTCTGATTGGCCCCGGCGTCT
>CAZPPU010000197.1:0-3529 GCA_964588515.1 uncultured Nitrospirota bacterium | reverse complement strand
AGCGTGCTTTTTGCATTAAGCCTTCCTCTGCTTTTCGTCTCGGAGGCGTTTTATTACGGCCTGAGCCTCATAGCCGGGTTTTTAGCAGGGTGTCAGTTCAGTACGGTCTCGGGCGGCAGTGCCGCCTCCCATATTGGTGGAAGGCTCTATGCGTTGGACCTCATCGGCTCTTTCGCCGGCGCGCTCCTTACGGCTATAATCTTCATACCGCTCCTTGGAATAAAGGGCGCATTAGGCATCGCCGCATGGGCAAAGGCGGTGTCGTTCTTTCTCGTGATAGGGATATACATGCATGAAAGGCGTTAGGGTTTCGCTCCTCATAGTGTTTTTGGTTTCCCTTTCGGGAGGATACTTCCTTTCGCCCGAAAAGAAGGTGGACGAATCCCTCTATCTAAGGGAGGTTGCGCCGGAGACGGAATTCTCCCCTAAAAAAGGTGCATATTATCCGTCCGTGGAAGGCGTCATTGCCTTCAACACATACGACATAGCGCCGGAGATAAAAGGCTATGCAGGGCCGATAAAGCTCCTAATCGTCCTCGGCCCGGACGGGAAAATCCGCGGCATAAGACTTCTTGAGCATAGAGAGACCCCCAACTATGTCCACAGGATGGAAACGCCCGGGTTCCTCGGACAATTCTTGGGGAAGGATATAAACGACCCCTTTTTAGTGGATAGGGACATAGACGGCATAACCAGGGCTACGGTGAGCGTGGAGGCCCTCGCAAAGACCGTGAGGGAATCCTCAGGGGCGGCAGGTAAGGAATTCATGGGCCTTGCCGTTATAGGCAAAGACGGCGGCAGTGCCGTTGGGGGAGGCGGCACTGCCGCGTATAAGTGGATTGCATACATAGGTCTCTTCGCCTTTGCCTTTGCAGGTTATTTCATTACGAGAAGGAACAAACGGTTCTTGAGGCTGAGGGATGTAAGCCTTCTTCTTTCAATCGTCATCATGGGGCTTTGGCTTTCCGCCCCGTTTTCCATCCTCCATGTCTTCAACCTCGTTTTGGGCCGGTCTTCGGCGGACCCTCTCTTGTATGCGCTTATCGCCTCAACTGCGCTTTCTATAATTGCGGCAGGCCGCTTTTACTGCGGCTGGCTCTGTCCGTTCGGCGCGCTATCGGAAGTCGCAGGGCGCCTCCCTATAAGGAAGTGGCAGGTGGCTCATGCGGTTGACGACAAATGGAGAAACCTGAAATACATCCTTCTCGGGACGGCGGTCGGAGCGGTATTCATCTTCAGAAAACCGGAATTCGGCAATTATGAGACATATGTAACCTTGTTTTCGTTCAAGGGCAATGCCCTTACATGGGCGCTCGTGGGGGCGAGCCTCGTCCTGAGCCTCAGGGTGGAGAGGTTCTGGTGCAGGTACCTCTGTCCTGTGGGGGCGCTGACGGGCGCGCTCTCAAGAAAGGCAAAGGGCTATCCGAGCAGGCACGACTGCCCCATGGTCAATAAGCCCGACCCCTTGATTTCCGAATGCATAAGGTGCAATAGATGTTATTTGTCCCGCCCTGAATAAGGGTGGGCGGGACAATAAATTCACACTTTGTTGCAAAAAGAAAACAAGCGCCGGCGCCCTTCCCCTTAAAAGGCCGGATTCCTATTGGATAACTATGGGGATAAATTTCTGTTCGCACTGGCCTTTTTTTTGCATGCCGTATAGCAGAAAAACCTTGACAAAGGCGGCTGGTAATGGTATAAATTTGAATCCGGCCCAAGGGCCTAACCCTTTAGGAAGGGGAGGTGATAGTTAGAGAAGAGGCGACACGGAGGGCCCGGCAGAGTCTCATCGTCGGGTGGGGCCGCCGTCGGCGGCAAGAAAGCCGGCGCAAAAGATAAAGACAAAGGCGCCGGGCTCCATCAAAAAAGGAGGGTTAGAAATTGAAGAGATTTTCAGCATTAGCGCTTAGTGTCTTATTCGTGCTCGGGCTTGCGGCCACCGCATTTGCGGTTCATGCGGAGATTCCGTCCGAAACGCAGTCGGTCGTCGCAAAGGGCGAGACCCAGATTACCTTAGGCGGAAGCATAAGGGTCAGGGGCGAGATGAGGAAGAACACCTCGGACTTCGACAGCGACCTTGACGACTCCGACGGCTGGTATGACGAGAGGGTGAGGCTTACCCTCGATGCGACGCTCGGCTCTGTGAAGGGCTACATCGCCACAGAAATAGGTACCGGCAAGACAGACGATACCTACAAATGGGGCACGGGCGGCGACGGCGCAGGGGGCGTCTACACCGAAGGCAACTCAAAGAGGGGCGACTACAGCCTGCTTGAGGGCTGGATGCTGTACGACCCGGGCATGGTCGGCGTAAAAATAGGCCATATGCCGCTTGCGCTCGGCAACAAGCTCTTCTTCGACCACAGCAAGTTCGGCGATGACGCAATCGTCATCTTTGCGGACCCCAGCAAGATGCTCCATGTAGGCCTCCTTGCGATTAAGTTCACCGAGGGCGGAACTGCCGGAGCCTCGGACGACACGGACGGCTATGTCGGCCTTGCGACCGTAAAGACCGACATGTTCAATGCGGGCATTGACATCGTCTACCTCAAGGACCAGAATTTCGGAACCGACGAGCTCAAGTTCTGGAACTACGGCTTAAGGGCCGATGTAAAGGCCGGGCCGGTTAGCATCAAGGCCGATGTGGAAATCCAGGACGGCGAGTACGAGGCAGGGGCAAACAGCATCGGCGGCGAGGCATATCTGGTCGGCGCCTCCGCAAAGTTAGGCCCTGTGAATGCCGGCCTCGAGGTCGGCTACGGCTCGGGCGATGACCCGTCTTCGGCAAACGACAACGAGATATTCGTAACGAGCCTCTCAACCGGAATCCCTTACATAGGGTTCGTTTACAATGTGAGGGCCAAAGGTGCGGCAGGCATGACGGCCTCGGGCGTAGCCAACACCACATACGGGAAGGTCTCAGTCAACGGCTCGGCCGGCGCGATGGGCTACGGCGTGGACCTCTTATATCTCATGGCGTCTGAGGAACTCGAAGACAAGAACGCCGCAGGCGGCGACAACGACGGCGTATGCGAGGCAGGCGAGACCTGCACCGACGACATCGGATTTGAAGTCGATGCGAAGGTCTCCTACAAGCTGGCCAAGAACCTCACCTATTGGATAGAGGGCGGCTACCTCGTAGCAGGCGATGTTTACAACTCGGCCGCAAAGACCGCGGACGACGCATATGCCTTGAGGCACGGCATCGAGCTCAGCTTCTAAGTTAAGGTAGAGTATCCTTTGAAAGGGCGGGCGGGTTGCCCGCCCTTTTTGTTTTATTGGAAGGCGTAAAACTAGCAGGCTGATGGAAAACTCATTTTACCCCTCACCCCGCCCTCTCCCCCAAGGGGAGAGGGCTGATAATAATAGCCCCTCTTGAGAGGAGAGGGTTGATAATATTAGCCCCTCCCTTGAGGGGAGGGGTTGGGGAGGGTGAACTTGAGGACTTTTTCATCAGCCTGCTAATGTCCTATTTCTGTCACTCCCGCTTGTCGGGAGTCCTTCCGAAGAAAGATTCCGGACAAGCCGG
>CAZPPU010000196.1:3240-3535 GCA_964588515.1 uncultured Nitrospirota bacterium | reverse complement strand
TCAGGCTGAGGAAGACGCCCAAGCCTTGAGGGAGGACATACATCTCATAGCGCTTGCCTCCATCCCGTATCTTGGGCCTTTAGGCATCAGAAAGCTCATAGGCGGCTTCGGCTCCGCCAAGGCCGTCTTCGCCGCAGGGTTGGAGGAGCTTACCGCCCTTGAGGGGATAGGCGAAAAAAGGGCGGCCGCAATCAAGGCCTTTAATGGATGGGATGCCCTCAAGCGGAGACTCGACCTGCTGAGGCAGGAGGGCGCATCGGTTCTTACAATCGGCTCGAAGGACTATCCCGAGGCA
>CAZPPU010000196.1:1973-3230 GCA_964588515.1 uncultured Nitrospirota bacterium | reverse complement strand
AAAACCCCTGCCCGATGCCCCGCCCGTCCTTTACATAAAAGGGGAGGTAAAGAAAGAGGACAGGTATGCGGTGGCCGTGGTGGGCTCAAGGAAGCCCACGCCTTACGGGGCCGCGGTCGCACACGGCATGGCAAAGGAGCTTTCGGCCATCGGCCTTACGGTGGTAAGCGGGCTTGCAAGGGGCATAGACACGGCCGCTCATACAGGGGCCCTCGTCTCCGGAAGGACTATTGCCGTCATGGGCTCGGGCCTCGATGTGCCTTATCCGCCCGAAAATAAACTGCTTATGGAAAGAATCTCCGAATCGGGCTTCGTCGTGACCGAATTTCCGCCCGGGACAAAGCCGCTCAAGGAGAATTTCCCGAGGAGAAATAGGCTCATAAGCGGCCTTTCCCTGGGCGTCCTCATAGTGGAGGCGGCGGCGGACTCCGGCGCCCTCATAACGGCAAGGCACGCCCATGCGCAGGGCAGGGAGGTCTTCTCCGTGCCGGGCAACATAAGCAGTCCGGCCTCTACCGGCACAAACGAGCTTATCAGGGGAGGGGCCAAGGTCGTAGTCTCGGCAAAAGACATCCTCAAAGAGCTTGCGCCCGTGCTTAAGGGCTTCATAAAATCCGGAAAGAAGGCTAAAATAGAAATCACGGAGGAGGAAAAGGCCCTCTGTGATATACTATCCGGAGAGCCCGTCCATGTGGACGAAATACTCAGGGCGGCGGGCATGCCGCCTCAAAAGGCCCTTTCGCTCCTGCTGGGGCTTGAGCTTAAAGGCGTTATAAGACAGATGGAAGGAAAGAGGTTTCATTTAGCATAAGATGGCAGAGAGATTTCCGGAATCCGTGGACCTGAGAGATTACCTCGAAGAGGAGGAGATGGACGCCGTAAGGGCGGCCATCGCATACATGCTGATTAAAAATACGGACCTCGACAGGGAGGCCGTCTATTCCATAGTCTTTGAGGAAGGAAGGAAGATTACCTGGCACTGAGCCGGGCACTAAGATGGATGCGCTCGTAATCGTAGAGTCGCCTGCAAAGGCAAAGACCATAGAGAAGATATTGGGCAAGGGCTTCGATGTGATGGCCTCCGTGGGCCATGTAAAGGACCTGCCTGCAAAGACCATGGGCGTAGATGTCAAAAAGAATTTTGCGCCCGAATATGTCGTAATCCCGGGCAAGGAAGATGTCGTAAAGAAGCTCAAGAGCGCCGCCAAGAAGGCAAAGGCCGTCTATCTTGCGCCCGACCCCGACAGGGAAGGCGAG
>CAZPPU010000196.1:0-1963 GCA_964588515.1 uncultured Nitrospirota bacterium | reverse complement strand
CCTACCACATAGCAAACGAGATATCGGGGAAAGGCAACGCCGGCAAGATATTCCGGGTCGCATTCAACGAAATTACGGCCCGCGCGGTGAAAGAGGCCATGAAAAACCCCGGCGAGATAGACATGGACAAGGTGGACGCACAGCAGGCAAGGCGCATCCTGGACAGGCTCGTGGGCTACGGCCTCAGTCCGCTCCTTTGGAGAAAAGTCAGGAGGGGGCTAAGCGCAGGCAGGGGGCAGTCCGTGGCCGCAAGGCTCATCGTGGACAGGGAACGGGAGATAGAGGCGTTCAAGGTAGAAGAGTACTGGTCTATAAACGCAAGTCTCGAAGGGTTGGCCCAGCCCCGGTTTATTGCAAGGCTCCATAAGTATAAAGACGCCATTGTCATCAACCGCAACGCCCCGCCCGGCGAGCAATTCCTCATAAGGGACGAAAAGGCCGCAAGCGAGGCGGCAGGGGAGCTCAAGGACAAGGAGTTCGTCCTTTCGGACATAGAAAAGAAACTCAGAAAAAGGTCGCCCGCCCCGCCCTTCATAACGAGCACGCTTCAGCAGGAGGCCGCAAGGAAGTTAGGCTTCCCTGCGAAGAAAACCATGCAGATAGCACAGGGGCTTTATGAAGGCATAGAGTTAGGCAAGGAAGGCTCGTCCGGCCTTATCACATACATGAGGACGGACTCCGTCCGGGTTGCAAAGGAGGCCCGGCAGTGGGCGCGGCAGTTCATAGAGAGCACATACGGCAAGGACTACCTGCCGGAGAAGCCCCCGCAATACAAGAGCAAGGCGTCCGCTCAGGAGGCCCACGAGGCCGTAAGGCCCACATCCCCCCTGCCGCCGGAGGCCGTAAGACCCTTTCTTACAAAAGACCAGTTCAACCTCTACAACCTTATCTGGCGGAGGTTCATGGCAAGTGAGATGGGCCCTGCGGAGCTCGAACAGACGGCATTCACCATAGAGGCGGGACGCACCGCATCCAATATGGGAGGCGGCACTGCCGCCCTAAGGGCATCGGGCAGTGTGATAAGGTTTCAGGGCTTCATGGCCGTATACACCGAGACCGCAGACGGGCCGCCTGTGGAAGAAGAGGGCGCAATACTGCCCCTGCTTAAGAAGGGCGAGCGCCTAAAGCTCATCGAGTTGAAACCCCTTCAGCATTTCACCCAGCCCCCGGCCAGATATACCGAGGCCTCGCTCATCAAGGCCCTCGAGGAAAAAGGCATCGGAAGACCCAGCACATATGCGGCCATCCTTTCTACGGTCATCGAAAGGAAATATGTGCAGAGAAACGACGGCGCCCTTGCGCCTACGGAGTTGGGCGTCCTCGTAAACGACCTCCTCGTTGAGAACTTCCCCGAGCTTATAGACCTCGGCTTTACGGCGAAGATGGAAGACGAGCTTGACCGCGTGGAGACCGGCAAGCTCAAGTGGGTAAAGGCGGTGAAGGATTTTTATTCGCCGTTTAACCGGGACCTCCAAAAGGCGGCAAAGACCCTCGAACGGGTGAAGCCCAAAGACATACCGACGGAGGAGGTCTGCGAAAAATGCGGCTCTCCGATGGTCATAAAATGGGGGAGGCACGGGAGGTTCCTCGCCTGCTCCGCATATCCCGAGTGCAAAAACACAAGGCCGCTTGAGGGCGGAACGGCGGCCCCCCTGCCCCAACCGACGGAGGAGGTCTGCGACAAGTGCGGCGCGCCCATGGTCATAAGACAGGGCAGGTTCGGGAGGTTCCTCGCCTGCTCCCGGTACCCCGAATGCAAGAACACCAAGCCCATTCCGACGGGGGTCAAGTGCCCGCTCGACGGCGGGGACATCATAGAGAGGCGCTCAAGAAAGGGGAAACCCTTCTGGAGCTGCGTCAACTACCCGGAATGCAAGTTCGCCACATGGTACAGGCCCGTCCCCAAGAAATACCCCAAATGCGGCGCGGACTTCCTGCTTGAGAAAAAAGACCGGGAAGGCAA
>CAZPPU010000195.1:1614-3574 GCA_964588515.1 uncultured Nitrospirota bacterium | reverse complement strand
TGCCACGCCCACAACCGTGTGAAGCCCTAAAAAAGGCAGGATGCCTACGAAGTTTCCAACGGCTATGCCCATTGCTATCTCTCTTGGGGCAAGCCCCTTCCGGAGCATCTGCACGAAGACCTCTTTATATGCGGCCGGCCGTGGAATCCTCATCTAAAGCTGTAACCCTTCCATAATCTTTTAAGGCCGATGTTCATCGGCCCGAACACGAAGATGCTCCTTCTTAGGGCGGGCAGTCTCCGGAGAATCGAAGGCCACGAATAAAACTCCCTGTTAAGCCTTAGGTAGCCTTCCTCGAGCTCCTCGACGGTCATGTTCTTGGGCCTGAAGACCGCATGGGCCATGTCGTACTTTCTCCAGTCGGTGTGGAGGAGCCTGCCTTCCGCCTTCATCCTCTCGAAGACCCTCGTGCCCGGATAAGGCGTAAGGAGCGAAAAGAGCCCGCCGTCGAGCCTTGTCTTATGGGAAAACTCAAGGACGGCATCGAAGGAGCCCTTCGTGTCTTCGTCATGGCCGAATATGAATGCGCCGTGGACGCCTATGTCGTGGTCGTGAAGCCTCTCGATTACATCCTTGTATTTTTCGACCCTGTTGTGCCTCTTGTTCATTGCGGCAAGGCCTTCTTCGGAAAGGGACTCAAAGCCTATGAGGAGCCCGTGGCACCTCGTTTCCTTTGCGAGCTTGAGGAGCTCCGGGTCGTCTGCGAACTTTACGGACGCCTGGCTCACCCACTTAAACGGGTAGCGTTTAAGGTGCTCCATGAGCCTCTTTGCATGAGGGCGGTTGCCGTAGATGTTGTCGTCCACGAAGAATACGAACTTTGCGCCGCCCCTCACGGCCTTCAGCTCGGCCTCGATGTCTTCAAGCGGCCTGCACCTGTAGGTCTTTCCGAAGAGCGCGGTAACCGAGCAGAAGTCGCAGTCGTGCGGGCATCCCCTCGTTGTCTGGATGAGGTTTTTAAACAGATAGCCCCTGCCCCTGAGGAGGTCCATCCGGGCAGGCGGAATGCCCCCTATGGGCGGATAGCCCCCGGCCCTGTAACCGGGTTTAAGCGCGTCGGCCTTGAAGTCCTCTATAAGCCGTGGCCATATAGCCTCGGCCTCGCCTATTACGACCGAATCCGCATGGAGCGCGGCCTCCCCGGGCATCCATGTGGCATGCACCCCGCCGATTACGACCTTCACCCCGCGCTCCCTGAAGGCGTCCGCTATTTCGTAGCCCCTCGGGGCAAGCGGGGTAAGCGCGGATATGCCTACGAGGTCGGCGCCCTCATCGAAATCTATAGCCTCCACATTTTCGTCCGATATGGAGACCTCCACGCCGGGCGGCGCGATTGCGGCAAGCGTGGTTACGCCCATGTAAGGGAACCTGAAGACGAAACGGCTCCACACGCTCCCCTCTGGCCATTTCGGTATGATTAATTTGACCTTCATATCCAATAGAGTTCTTAAAAGAGATACTTATAGAATATAGGATTCGGGCCGGAGGATTCAATCCGGGAGAAATTATCCCACCCACCGGGGGCACGGCCCCCCACGATATTATAGAGGGCTTTGCGCCCTTTAATCTCCCCTCCCTTGAGGGGAGGGGATGAAGGGGAGGGTGAAAATAATGAGAGGGTGAAATAATCAATCACCCCCACCTAACCTCCCCCCTCAAGGGGGAGGAATTTGAGATAGAACTTCCCGTATTTTCACCCACTTACAAGGAAACCCTGCGGACTCGGGTTCCAAATACCCCCCTCCCTCCTGTTAAAGCAAAAAAAGTATTAAAATAGCATGATGCGGATTTCGATAAAGGCAGGAAGGACGCTGGAGGCCGAAGAGGGCGAAAGCATACTTTCCGCGCTTAAAAGGCAGGAGGTCTATCTCACCTCGCCCTGCGGCGGAAAGGGCATATGCGGAAAATGCAGGGTCAAACTCCTCGGAGGGCCTGTAGAGATAGCCTCCTTCGGCCTGCT
>CAZPPU010000195.1:461-1559 GCA_964588515.1 uncultured Nitrospirota bacterium | reverse complement strand
CGAGATGGAAATCCCTCAGACCTCAAGGCTCGTCATAGGCGACAGGATTGCGCTTTCGCGCTCAAGGGACCTCTTCGAGCAGTTCATGTCCTTTGTAAAGGAGGTTACTCCGGTTGTAAAGCGCATAGAGCTCAGGCTTCCTCCGCCCACGATTCAGGACCACATAGGGGACCTCGAACGCCTCAGGCGCGCGCTCGATGAAAAGGGCATAAAAGGGATGAGGTTCTCGCACGGGTTTTCCGCAGGGATGTCGAAAACCCTGAGGGAAGCGGGCTGGCGCATAAGTCTGGGGTATCTGCCGGAGGGGCCGGAGGCCATATTCATTTCTCCTTCGGATGTCAAAGACAGGTTCGGAATTGCGGTTGACATCGGGACGACCACCGTTGTCCTTTACCTTGTGGACCTCGCAGACGGAAGACTCGTGGATGTCGGCTCCACATACAACTCGCAGATAAGATACGGAGACGATGTCATAACGAGGATAATACATGCAACCGAGGGGGGCGGCCTCGTGGAACTCAAGATCGCCGTTACCGAAGACATAAACACCATGCTCGATGCCATCGTGGAAAAGCACGGGCTTGACCGGCAGAGGATAGAGACCGCAGTGCTTTCCGGCAATACCACGATGTCTCATCTTTACTGGGGGCTCGACCCCGGCCACATAAGGGAGGAGCCTTACATCCCTGCGGTGAATTTCTTCCCTCTCTGGAAGGCCGGGACCGCCGGGCTTAAGATAAACCCTCAGGCCCCTGTCTATACGATGCCCTGCATGGCAAGTTATGTGGGCGGGGATATAGTCTCAGGGGTGTTGGCATCCAAGATGACGAGGTCCCCGGAGGTAAGCCTTTTCATGGACATAGGCACAAACGGCGAAATTGCGGTCGGGAATAACGAATGGCTCCTCACTGCGGCATGCTCCGCAGGCCCTTGCTTTGAAGGAAGCGGAATAAGACACGGGATGAGGGCCACCGAAGGCGCCATAGAGGCCGTTAGCATAGACCCCGAAACGCTTGAGCCTGCGCTTTCGGTTATAGGGGGCACGGCCCCCCGCGATATAGGGGGCACGGCCCCCCTTGGCGGCGCAAGGCCCATAGG
>CAZPPU010000195.1:0-451 GCA_964588515.1 uncultured Nitrospirota bacterium | reverse complement strand
GCTTGAGCCTGCGCTTTCGGTTATTGGAAGCGTTAGCCCCGCAGGCATCTGCGGCTCTGGGATGATTGACGCCATCTCCGGGATGTTCCTCCGCGGAATCATAGACATGAAAGGGAAGCTCAGAAAAGAGCTCGGCATATGGAGGATCAAACAGGGCGAGGAAGGCATGGAATATGTCCTTTATAAGGACGAAGAAAAGGAGATAACCCTGACCGAGCCGGACATAGAAAACATCCTCCGGGCAAAGGCCGCGATATACGCCGGCATCAGCCTCCTCCTTAAGGAAGTGGACCTTACGACCGATGCCCTAAAGCATGTGTACATAGCAGGCGGCTTCGGGAACTTCCTGAATGCGGAAAAGGCAATAATCCTTGGGATGCTCCCTGACATGCCCCTTGAGAAATTCAGGTTCATCGGGAACGCCTCGGCCTCGGGCGCATACCTTTCGCTC
>CAZPPU010000194.1:525-3607 GCA_964588515.1 uncultured Nitrospirota bacterium | reverse complement strand
CCCATGAGGCAACAGAGAAACATTTCGTTTAGATTTTTACGTGAGGCAACGGGGCAGTCATGTGCCGGGGGGGCCGTGCCCCCTATTGCGCGGGGGCTCGTAGCCCCAACAGGGACTCAATCTTTGTCCTTTCTTCCGGAGCGCCCATGAATATGAATGTCGCGCCTTCTTCTATGGTGCGGCCGTCCGGAGGGTTGTATTCGTAGGAGCCGTCCTTGGCCTGAATCGCAAGGAGGAGGACATGCCTCTTGACCTCGCCCGCGGGTTTCCCCACGAGGGGAGAGCCGGCCGGGACTCCGGCCTCCTCGACCCTGAGGTTTTTGTCCCTGTCCCTGAGCATCCGGTCGAGGAACGAGACGACCGCAGGCCTTACGAGGTCGGAGGCCATTCTCAGGCCGCCTATCAGGTTTGAGGATACGACGGAGTCCGCCCCCGCCCTCTTGAGCTTCTCGGTGTTTTTGATGTCGTTACAGCGGGTGATGATGCGGAGCGATGCAGACGCCTGTCTTGCGGTGAGCGTTACGACGAGGTTGTCCCTGTCGTTTCCTGTGGCCGCAACAAGCCCTGAGGCATGAGCTATCCCGGCCTCCTGAAGGACATCGTTGTCCGTGGCGTCGCCATGGACGATGCCGACCGCCGGGTATTTCTCCCTGAGCGCATTAAGGGCCGCCGTGTCCATATCCACGGCCACGACATGCCTGCCCGTAAGATGAAGTTCTTCGACCACATGCCAGCCGAGCCTGCCCGTGCCGCAGACGATATGATGTCCCCTGAGCCTGCCGATTAATTTCTGCATCTTCTTCCTCCAGAATATTTCCTTTATATCGCCTTCTATTAAAAAAGCCGTGACATTGGAAAGGAAGTAAAGTATCACGGACATCCCGGAAAATATGAGGAAAACCGTGAAGAGCTTCCCGCCGGCGCTTTCCGCAATGTCCACGACTTCTCTATAGCCCACGGTTGCGACCGTAATGACCGTCATGTAGAAGCAGTCCATGAGCGAGTATTGGCCTTTGCCTATCAGATAGTAGCCCGCCGTGCCCATAAGTATCGTGAAGGAAAAAAGCGAAAAGGAAATCAGGAATTTCTTTTTAAATCCGGTCATCGCATCGCCGTTCATGCCTTCACCGCCTTGGGCCTGTCCCGCCTTGCATCCACTATGCAGAGAAACCCGAAAGGTCTATCAGAGGGGTTCCGGAGCTGGTGGACCTCTCCGGGGCAAATGTAAAGGACATCGAGTTTTTCAACCCCGAATGTCTTTTTGCCTGCCCTGCACACACCTTTGCCCTTCATGCCGATGACGACATGGGCATGCCTGTGACGCTCAAGAGTCGTATAGCCGCCCGGGGCGAGCTCGAAATACCTCACATGGAATTTCGTCTTTGCCTCCGGGCCTATGAGTGCCCTTCTTAAGACATCCCGCCAACTGTCGCCTTCGGGCTTGTACCGCTCGGTCTTTACGCCTTTCCATCCGAGGTCTCCGGCATGCCGGAGGAGCCTCGTCCTTGCCCCTTGCCGAAGGCCTATAGGCGGAGTGGCCGTGCCGCCGTGGGGGCTCGTAGCCCCCAATTCGCAGATGGAGAGCATTTTTCGCATGATGTTTTGCATTATAACATTGAAACCGGTATCACAGGGAAGCCTTATGTGATAGAATCCCTCCATGAAAGTCGGCGTCGTGGGATGCGGGTTCGTGGGCGCAACCGCGGCCTATGCCCTCGTGATGCGCGGCATAGGAAGGGAGATTGTGCTTGTGGACAAAAACCCGGCCCGCGCCTCTGCCGAGGCCGACGACATCTATCATGCGGTTCCGTTTGCGCACCCGCTTGAAGTTACACAAGGAGGATACGAGGCCCTCGGTGGATGCCGGGTGGTAATCGTAGCCGCAGGAGTAAGCCAAAAGCCGGGCGAAAGCAGGCTTGAGCTTTTGGGGAGAAATGCAGGCGTATTTAAAGAGGTAATCCCGCAAATCCTCGACCATGCGCCCGATGCCGTCTTGCTCATAGCCACAAACCCGGTGGATATAATGACGCACCTTGCGGCCCGTTATGCGGCTGAAAGGGGCATTCCGGCCCGGCGCATCATGGGCTCCGGCACAACGCTCGATACGGCCCGGTTCAGGAGTCTCCTTGGCCGGAGGCTCGGTGTAGACCCCCACCATGTCCACGGCTATGTGGTCGGAGAGCACGGGGACTCCGAGGTCCTTGCATGGTCTCTGGTTACCGTGGGAGGGATTCCCCTCGATGAGTTCTCTGAAATAAGAGGGGTTCCGCTTGACCGGCAGGCAAGGGAAGATATAGACCGCAGGGTAAGGCGCGCGGCCTATAACATCATAAGCGGAAAGGGCGCAACATACTACGGCGTAGGAAGCGCACTTGCGCGCATCGTAGAGGTCATCCTCCACGGCGAGCACTCCATCCTTACGGTATGCGCCCCGGCGGATGAGGCGGCGGGCGTTCCGGATGTTACGGTCTCCCTCCCCCGGCTCATAGGCGGAGACGGCATTACGGCCACACTGCCTTTCCCCCTTAACGAAGAAGAAGAGGGGCTTCTTAAGGCAAGCGCAGGGGTGGTGAGAAAGGCGCTCGCCGGGCTTGGCCTTTAATCGAAGACTATTATGCACTTGAGGGACTCTTTTGCCTCTGCCGTGAGCCAGTATGCCTTCCCTGCCTCCTCAAGCGGAAACCTGTGCGTGATGACATCGGAGGCCCTGACCGCGCCCCTGCTTATGAGTTCAAGGGCATCGGCGGTGTCCGCGGGGCCGCACGAATAACTCGTAACGATGTTTATGTCCTTGAAGTAAATCTCATTTGGGTCGAATGCGAATGTCTCGCCCGGCTTTACCGGCGTGAACATAAGGAGCGTGCCTCCGGGCGCAACCGCAGAAAGACCCTCCTTCAGGGCCTCCACACTGTTTGGCCCGACTATGACAAGCTCGGCCTGCACTTTCCCAAGCCCCCTGCCCGATACATCTATCGTCTCGTCAAACCCGAGCGACCTTGCCTTATCGAGCCTCCATGGGACCATGTCTGCGCCGAGCACCCTGCCTGCGCCCTGTTTCTTTGCGAGGATGCCGTTTAGGATG
>CAZPPU010000194.1:0-515 GCA_964588515.1 uncultured Nitrospirota bacterium | reverse complement strand
CCATTGCGCCAAGCCCTATTACGAGCGCCGTGTCCCCGCGCCTGAGTCTTGCCCTCTTAAGGGCCTTAACTGCACAGGCAAGCGGCTCTATGAGCGTGCCGTCTTCGTAGCCGAGTTCGGGCGGAAGCCTCAATGTGTCGTTTTCGAGGTTCACCGTAGGTATGAGTATGTATTCGGAGAGACCGCCGGGGATGATGGAGGACTCCCGCCATGTCCTACACTGCACATAATCGCCCCTTCTACAATGCTTGCAGGCAAGACATGGCGCATGATGGTGCACGAACACCCTGTCTCCGGGCCTGATGGATGTAACGCCCTTTCCGACCTCGACGACCTCGCCTGCGGGTTCATGCCCGAAGACAAGGGGGGCTTTTTTCTCGATATACCAGGGCATAACATCACCAGAACATATACCGCATGCCTTAACCCTGACAAGTGCATCACCGGAACCGATATCAGGAACTGGCATATCCTCAATACGGATATCTTTGAAGCTGTATAGCTTAGCAACTTTC
>CAZPPU010000193.1:0-3624 GCA_964588515.1 uncultured Nitrospirota bacterium | reverse complement strand
AGATAATGCAACTGGAGTCCTTCCTACTTCAACGAAAGGAAGGGACAATGTCATGTATTAGGCCATATTTTAATAAGTTGGGGAGGCATTCCATGGCGAAAAAGGCGGCGGTCAAGCGGAAAAAATATGTCTACTTCTTCGGCGGGGGCAAGGCCGAAGGCACAGGCAGGATGAAGGACCTCTTGGGCGGAAAGGGCGCGGGTCTTGCCGAGATGACGAACCTGAAGATCCCCGTGCCCGCGGGCTTTACAGTCACTACCGAGGCGTGCAACGAGTATTTCAGGCAGGGCAAGAAATACCCGCCCGGGATGTGGGAGCTGGTCGTTGAGAACCTCAAGAAGGTCGAAAAGGCCATGGGCATGAAGTTGGGCGACGGCGAAAACCCGCTCCTCGTCTCGGTCCGCTCGGGCGCGAAGTTCTCCATGCCCGGAATGATGGATACGGTCTTGAACCTGGGACTCAACCGGGCGACCCTCGATGCCCTGATTAAAAAGACGGGCAATCCCCGTTTCGGCTATGACGCCCTCCGCAGGTTCATTACGATGTTTGCAAGCATCGTCATGGGCGTGGACAGGCGGAAGTTCGAGAAGCTCCTCGATGAGACGAAGGAGAGACGGGGCGTAAAGCTCGATACCGAGCTTACCGCCGAGGACCTGAAAACCCTCTCCGAGGAGTATAAGAGGCTCTACAGGAAGGAAACGGGCGAGGACTTCCCGGAAGACCCCATGGAACAACTCAAGAAGGCCATTAATGCGGTCTTCGGCTCGTGGTTCGGGGACAGGGCGGTTAAATATAGAAAGCTCAACGGCATCCCGGACGACTTGGGCACGGCATGCAACATACAGGCGATGGTCTTCGGCAATATGGGCGACGATTCCGGCACCGGCGTGGGCTTTACAAGAGACCCCTCTACCGGCCAAAGGCGGTTCTTTGCCGAGTGCCTCATCAATGCGCAGGGCGAAGATGTGGTGGCGGGCATAAGGACCCCGCTTCATATAGAGGAGCTTAAAAAGAGGCTCCCCAAGGCCTATAAGGAGCTTGACTCCATATATAAGAGTCTGGAAAAACATTACCGGGACATGCTCGACATAGAGTTCACCGTGCAGGAGGGCAAGCTCTACATGCTCCAGACGAGGGTCGGCAAAAGGACCGCGGCCTCGGCCCTCAGGATTGCCATAGACATGGTCAAGGAAGGGCTTATAGATAAAAAGACCGCAATAATGAGGATAGACCCGGCACAGCTCGACCAGCTCCTTCACCCGATGATAGACCCCAAGGCCGCCGTCAAGGTCATCGCAAAGGGTCTTCCGGCCTCGCCGGGCGCGGCGGTCGGCAAGGTCGTCTTCACGGCGGAGGACGCAGAGAAGGCCGCAGAGGCCGGGGAGAAGGTCATACTCGTAAGGACGGAGACCTCGCCCGAGGACATCGGCGGGATGCATGCGGCTCAGGGCATACTCACCGCAAGGGGCGGCATGACATCGCATGCCGCAGTCGTTGCAAGGGGCATGGGCAAGTGCTGTGTGGCGGGCGCAGGCGCAATAAACATAAACGAGACCCAAAAGCACTTCACCGTAAACGACCTCGTCATAAAGGAAGGCGACTACCTTACCCTTAACGGCACGACCGGAGAGGTCATATCCGGCGAGGCCCCTCTCATAAAGCCCGCACTGACCGGGGACTTCGGCATATTCATGAACTGGGTGGACGAGGTGCGGGAAATAGGCGTAAGGGCCAATGCCGACACCCCGCACGATTCGGAGGTCGCAAGGGGCTTCGGCGCCGAGGGCATCGGCCTTTGTAGGACAGAGCACATGTTCTTCGACCCCGCCCGCATCAGCGCCGTCCGGGAGATGATACTTGCGGACGACACCGAGGGCAGAAAGAAGGCGCTCCAAAAGCTCCTTCCGATGCAGAAGGGCGACTTCATCGAGATATTCAAGGCCATGAAGGGGCTTCCGGTTACGATACGGCTCCTTGACCCGCCGCTCCATGAATTTCTGCCGCACACGGACGAGGAGCTCAGAAGCCTTGCCCGCGAGATGGATGTCCCGTTTGAGAGGCTCAAGGCAAGGAACAAGGCCCTCCATGAGTTCAACCCGATGTTGGGCCACAGGGGGTGCAGGCTCGGCATAACCTACCCGGAGATATACGAGATGCAGGTCAGGGCCATAATAGAGGCCGCATGCGAATTAGCTAAAGAGAAGGTCAAGGTCATACCGGAGATTATGATACCGCTTGTAGGGCATGTAAAAGAGCTTGCCATGCTCAGGGAGATGACCGAAAAGGTGGCAGGCGAAATCCAAAAGGCATATAAAGTCAAGTTCCCCTACACGGTCGGCACGATGATAGAACTGCCGAGGGCCTGCGTTACGGCCAATGAGATAGCGGCGGAGGCCGATTTCTTCTCCTTCGGCACAAACGACCTCACGCAGACAACATTCGGCCTTTCAAGGGACGATGCCGGCAGGTTCCTCCCCTACTATGTCGAGAAGGGCATATTGGAGGACGACCCGTTCATCACGCTCGATAAAACCGGCACCGGTCTCCTGATGAAGATTGCCGTGGAAAAGGGCAGGAAGGTCAAAAAGGGCCTCAAGATGGGCATATGCGGGGAGCACGGCGGAGACCCGAAATCCATCGAGTTCTGCTACGAGATAGGGCTTAACTATGTGAGCTGTTCCCCATACAGGGTGCCCATAGCAAGGCTTGCCGGCGCACAGGCAACCCTCAAGAAGAAGTCGAAGCTCAAGGAGCTCGCAAGGGCCACGGTTTAGGGGGATTTGCATCCCGATATATTTCGCCGCGGGCCGTGCCCGCTCGCGGGGGCTCGTAGCCCCTAAAATTTAAACTTCAAGTTGACAGGCCGCAGGCCCGCAATTATCATTATATGGGGCGATGGGTCTTAAAGAGGCAAAGGCATATCTTAGGGAACTCCGCAAGAAGCAGGGCAACCCTTATTTGTGGCCGGATTTCCTGACCGGGCTTCCGGAGAAGCCCGCAATACTGAAGAAGGTCTCCGAGGTCTACGACCGCCTCGGAAAATACTCCATCCTCTATATAAGGATAGCCAACATCCAGCCATATCTCATCAAGTACGGCCCGGAGGGCCATGCAGACATAATCCAGTGGGCCGCCGCAGTCCTTAAGAGCACTGCGGAGGAATGCGGCGGGTTTGTCGGCGCCTTTTCGACCCATGACTTCGTGGCCGTATGCGATGCAAAGAAAGCAAATGCCTTCATAAGCTCGGCATCGAGACTCTTTGAAAGCAAGGCGATGGAGTTCTACACGGACGAGGACATCGAAAAAGGCAGTGTGCTTTCCTTTACAAAAGGCGGAAGGAAAATAGACATAGGCCTCATGAGGCTCATCTCGACCGGTATCAACCGGAAGACCGATATCCCCAAGGAGCGCCTCATCGCCCACTTGGGCGGTCTCTGCGCAGAACTCGAACGGGCCTTGTAAAACGGTTCCCGCCTATCCGCCTTTCCGGCGGAAAATTTCTCCTTGACAAATCTCCGGATATTGTGCTTAAATCGACTCAACTTTTATTTGTGGGGGAAACGCATGCCCTATATCTTTTCGTGTCTTGTCTTTATCTGCCTCCTTCCCGCTTCCGCCTTTGCC
>CAZPPU010000192.1:0-3640 GCA_964588515.1 uncultured Nitrospirota bacterium | reverse complement strand
AATTCTAATCAGTCCTTGCTTTTGAAATGGCTGAACGCAATGAGAGATGCAGAAACAACAGCCACTGCGATGCCGAAGTAAAACGTGTCCTGAGGGTCTCTCCACTCAACAAGATGCTTTAAGAATGTAACAACCATAATAAGTATGATTACACTTCCGAGCTTTACCATAAGATCATGAAGGTTACGGATCACAAGCCACTCGGGAAGCTCTATATCGCCGATGAAAAGCTCGTAAGTTCCGACAGAGAACATAAAAAGCGCAATTGCAATCAGGAACACGTCCATAATCTCCACAAGGTGCGCCGCAATTATAGGGTCTTTGCCGTACGTTGTAATTAACTCTACAAAAACAAACCCGGTTTTAACCACGCCCAACAAAAAAGCAAACATTGAGGCCAAAAGCGCAGAAACAACGGCAATAAAGATTAATATTTACTTTTCTCAAAAAATCTGTCCATACCCTGATACCATCCTTTCTTGATTTTGTGATTTAGTTTTACCTTCCAAGTTTTAACTTTCTTTCATGGCGGAGAGGGAGGGATTTGAACCCCCGGTGAAGTTGCCCCCACAACGGTTTTCGAGACCGCCCCATTCAGCCTCTCTGGCACCTCTCCATAACAACAGTTATCAGTCAATGACTCGTAGAGTGAATAGTAAGTAGTTTTTAGTTTAAAACAAAAAAGTAATTAAAGAATAGATGTAAGGCAGGAATCTATCTGCGCTCTTTAAAAAATCTCTGGAGCATTAAAGCGCACTCTTCCTCAAAAACCCCTGAGACAACTTCAACCTGATGATTAAGCCTTCTGTCACTTAGGAGTTTATAGAGACTGTCAACAGCTCCGCCTTTTTCATCTTTACAGCCGTAAACAAGCCTGCCGAGCCTTGCATTCACCATTGAACCCGCACACATAATACACGGCTCTTTCGTCACATAGAGAGTGGCTCCGCTTAAGCGCCAGCTGCTGCCCTTTTCTGCTCCGATTCTTATTGCAATCATCTCTGCGTGCGCAGTAGGGTCTTTTGATGACTCACGGGTATTGTGCGCCCGGGAAATAACAACATCTTCACTGACAAGAACAGCTCCTACAGGGACCTCACCCTCAGAAAAAGCAAGGCTCGCCTCTTCAAGAGCCAGCTTCATGAAATGAATGTGTTTTTTATCGTTATTCACCAGAGAAATAGTTGACAGACCCAAGTGAATAGTCTTCAGTTCTATTCACTGTTCACTCCGCCTTAGGCAGATCACTATACACTGTCTTTAACGACTTCGAATTTTGCTGAAGCAAATTCGTTTGGCGCGCCCAGGAGGATTCGAACCCCCGACCTGCGGATTCGTAGTCCGACGCTCTATCCAGGCTGAGCTATGGGCGCTTTTAGCCCTTCATGCCTTCTTTAAGCAGAAGCCCGAACCTTTCGTGCTGAAACGGGTGTATGGCCGGGAACTTCGAATACAGCCACTTGTCGAATATCACCTTGCCGTCCTCGGTCACGGTAACCTGCACGGCCGGGTTGTTGAGCTTGTCCGAGGCCGAGGTGATTACCGTGCCTTCCATCTTGAAGTCCGGGAGGAAATCGCCGACTTTAATTTTCAGGTTCGAGCCGGGGATTGCGTACTCCGCCCCGAGCTTGATGGTGACATCCTTGGCCGTCCTTCCGACCTTGTCCTCGATTGTGAGCTTCACCGAGGTCCATTTCCCTTTCACGGTGTCGGGCACAACGACCTGTGCCGGGGCCGGGGGCATGGTTATCCCCGGGGCGCCGGGAGCGCCCGTCACCGGGGCCTCCTCTTTCTTCTTGCATCCGGCCAATGTGAATACGAGTATCGCCCCTGCCGCCAGACATACAACCTTTCTCATGTGTCTACCTCCTCGATTTTATATTATTCCAACCTCCCTCTACGGAGAGGCAGGGATTCGAACCCTGGGTGAGGTTTTACCCCCACAACCGCTTAGCAGGCGGCTGCCTTCGACCGACTCGGCCACCTCTCCAGAGGCTAAGGGATATTCTATCAGCAAAGAAAACTTTTTGTAAAGGGGCACGGCCTGCCACGAAAGGGGGCACGGCCCCCTGCGATATTTGGGGCAGAGAGCCCCTTAAAGAGACAGGTCTACCGTCTTAAGGGCGGTTTTTTCGACAGGGCCTAAGACCGTGAGGGCCGCAGTCTTCCCCCTTAAGAGCCTTTCGGCAAGCGCGCTCAGGTCATCGAGGCTTACGGCCTCTACGGCCCTGATTACATCCTCCGTGTCGAAGTACCTCCCGTAATACATCTCCTGACGGGCGATGTTCTGCATCCTGCTTGAGGTGGACTCAAGGGAAAGGATAAGGTTTCCCTTCAACTGCTTTTTCGCCCTCTCAAGCTCGGCGGGCGTTATGGAACCGGGCAGTCTCCTTAGTTCGTCCATTACGAGGCCAGTGACCTCTCCGAGCCTCTTTCTTCCGGTGCCCGCATACACGCCCCAAAGCCCGGTGTCCAGATACCCCACGAGGAACGAATGAATAGTGTATGCAAGCCCTCGCTTTTCCCTTATCTCCTGAAAGAGCCTCGAACTTATGCCCGCCCCGAGGATTGTATTAAGGAGGGCGACCGAGTACCTGTCCGTGCTCGCCTGCGGAATGCCCTGAACACCGAGGCAGAGATGGACTTCCGAGTGCCCCCTTTCGTGCAGGTTCAGGCCTGACCGGAAGGCCGGAGGCCCGCCGGCCCCCGTGGCCTCGCCGCCCTTTAAACGGCCCATATGCCGGTTGAGGGCGTCAAGCAGTCCCCCGGGCTCGAAACTCCCGGCGCAGGAGACGACTATGTTGCCTGCCCCGTAATACCGCCTTACATAAGCCATGATGTCGTCTTTAGTGAAGGACTTGACCGTATCCCTTCTTCCGAGCACGGGTTGCCCGAGCCCGGCAGGTCCCCAGATATCCCTACTGAAGAGGTCGTGCACATAGTCGTCCGGCGTGTCCTCGACGCTCTTTATCTCTTCCTTTATGACGCCCTTTTCCTTTTCGACCTCTTCTTCCGGAAATGCCGAATGCATAAAGACATCCGTTATGAGTTCCACGGCCTTATCGAGGTATTCGTCGAGGACCTTTATATAGAAGGTGGTGGTCTCTTTGGATGTGAATGCGTTGAAGTCGCCGCCCATGGAGTCCACCTCCACGGCTATGCCCTCGGCCGTGCGTTTCCCGGTGCCTTTGAAGAACATGTGTTCGAGGAAATGGGATATGCCGTTTTTTTCGGGAGGCTCGTTCCGACTGCCTACCTTGACCCATATGCCGAGGCAGACGGAGCGGATGCCCCCAAAATCGCCGGGGTCCGTGCCCCCGGGCTTTTCCCTCACGACCGTGATGGCGTTATCGAGATGCGCTTTTTTAAACATAGCGGGGACTATTCCCCGGATGCCGCCTGTTCCTTAAGCGCCTCTTTCCTTGAGAGCCTTATCCTTCCGGTCCTGTCTATCTCGATGACCTTTACGAGGACCTCATCGCCCTCGTTTATCTCGTCGGTCACCTTTGCAATGCGCTGGTGGGATATCTGGGAGATGTGAAGGAGACCCTCCGTGCCCGGCACCCTCACGACCATCGCCCCCACGTCCACAACCAGCATCACCTTGCCCTTGCAAATCTTTCCCAGCCCGCCCGCGACC
>CAZPPU010000191.1:0-3711 GCA_964588515.1 uncultured Nitrospirota bacterium | reverse complement strand
GAATGACACTGAAATAAGACTTTTTCAGGGCTCTCAACTTACAGGGGCATCATCTACGGGCGGGGAAGGGCATTAAACTGCCATAGTCGAGAATTGTGTCCCGGGAAGTAGCCGCCGCTTATAACCCTATAAATTAAAAAAATCGGCAAACCCCTTTACCCCCTGCGCATAATTATGGTATTTTTATATTCACCTTTAGAGGGGAGATGTATCATTCCAAGGAGTTAAGGGGAGTCAAGGATGCTTATTATCGGTGAGAAGCTGAGCATCATAGCCAAAAAGGTCAGAGAGGCGATGATGAAGAGGGACAAAGGCCCGATTCAGGAGATTGCAAAGGCCCAGTGGAAGTCCGGCGCAGGCATGATAGACGCAAACATAGGGCCTGCCGAAGACGGAGGCGAAGAACTCATGCAGTGGATGGTCACGACCATTCAGGCGGAAGTGCCGCTTCCCGTATGTCTCGATACCACCAACTATAAAGCGATAGAGGCCGGCCTCAAGGTCCATAACAACGAATGGGGAAGGCCGCTTATAAACTCCACATCGAACGACCCGGAACGGTTCCCGATGCTTGAGCTTGCGGCAAAGCACAACTCGCAGATAATCGGCCTCACCGTGGGCAAGGGCGGGCTTCCCGCGGACGCCGAGGAGAGGGCGGGGCTTGCCGCGGAAATCATGGCCCGCGCAATGGAATACGGCGTGCCGCTTGAGGACCTCTACTTAGACCCCCTCGTCCTACAGGTTGCGACCTCCCAGGACCATGCCCTCCATGTGCTCAAGGCCGTGAGGATGTTTCAGGAACTCAACGACCCGGCGATGAAGACCGTCGTGGGCCTGAGCAACATATCAAACGGCTGTCCCAAGCATATAAGGCCGATACTGAACAAATACTACCTTGCGCTTTTGACATACGAGGGGCTTACTGCGGCCATATCCGACCCCCACGAGGTGGCCGAGACCGTCAAGACTATAGATGTCATAATGGGCAAGACCCTTTACGCCCATTCTTATTTAGAGATGTAGGGGCTCCGGCAGGCACGGCCTGCCACGAAATAGGGCAGGGAGCCCCGCGATATTTGAACGAAGTTCTGAATTAGGAGGAGGGATTTAAAGATGGCTTTTACGGTTCCTAAGGAGACATATAGCGGGAAGGTCTATCCCATAACGATTGGGACGGGCGCTCGGGCGGTCACCTTCGGCGGGGAGAATGTCTTACCGTTTAACGGTTTCGAGGGGAGTGTCCCGAATAAGCCCGTAATCGCACTTGAGATACAGGATGTCCCGCCGGCCGACTGGCCCGAAACGGTCCGGAAACAATTGGGAAGTGTCACCGACACCCCGGTTAAGTGGTCCAAGCACTGTCAGGATGTGTTGAAGGCAAAGGCCATAGCCCTCAGGCTTGTAGGCACGCACCCGGACAGGGAAAACCGTTCGGCAGAGGATGCGGCTAAAACGGTAAAAGAGGCGCTCGATGCAGTGGACCTCCCGTTAATCATATTGGGCAGTAACCATGCGGAGAAGGACGCCGAGGTGCTCGTGCGGGCCGCAGAGGCCGCAAAAGACAAAAATGCGGCCATCGGCAAGGCGCAGGAGGCCAACTATAAGACCATAGCGGCCGCCGCCATGGCCAACAACCATAAGCTCATAGCAATGTCCGAGCTCGACATAAACCTCTCAAAACAACTGAATATCCTTATTACCCAGATGGGTTTCGACAAGGAAAGGCTCATTACCGACCCGATGTCCTCGGCATTAGGCTACGGCCTCGAATACACATACTCTGTAATGGAGAGGATAAGGCTTGCCGCGCTCACGCAAAACGACCAGACCATGCAGCCCCCGATGCTTGCCGATGTCGGCATGTATGTATGGAAGGTCAAGGAGACACAGGCCCCGGACTCCGAAGTCCCCTCTTGGGGAACGCTTTCCGAAAGGGGCGTCCTCTGGGAGGCCATGACCGCAACGGCCCTGATTTTGGCAGGCGCGGAAATTCTCATCTTGAGGCATCCGGAGGCCGTAAAGGCGGTCGAGAAGTTCATAGAAGAGATGGGGGTATAAAATGGCGTTGACCGGCGTTGACATATTCAAGCTCCTTCCAAAGACGAACTGCAAGAAATGCGGCTACCCCACATGTCTTGCCTTTGCAATGAAGTTAGCCCAAAGACAGGCATCGTTGGATAAATGCCCGGATGTCTCCGAGGAGGCCAAGAGGCTCTTGGGAGAGGCGTCCGCACCTCCGGTTCGGCCCATCACATTCGGCGTGGGCGAAAAGGCCGTCAAAACGGGCGAGGAGACCGTGCTTTTCAGACACGAAAAACGCTTCGTAAACCCCACCGTCTTTGCCGTGGAGATAAAGGACACATATGACGAGCCGCAGGCCCTTAAGCTCATAAACGATGTCCTTGCCTCGGAAATAGACAGGGTAGGGCAGAAACTCAGAATAGATGCGTTCCTTCTGAGCAATGCCTCGGGAGAGCCCGGGGCGCTTGAGTCCCTCGCAAGGCTTGTCTCCGGCAAGGCCCCTGATGTGCCTGTGATTATCTCAACCGGAGACCCTGTGGCAGGAGAGGCCGCACTTTCCGTTTATAACGGGAAAAGGCCGGTCCTCATTGGCGCAAACTCCGGCAATATAGAAAAGATGGCTCAAGCGGCAGTCTCCTTTAAGGTTCCCCTCGGTGTGTCGGCTGGAAACCTCGATGAGCTTATAGCCCTGACCGAGAAGGCGAAGTCTCTGGGCATCGAAGACCTGATAATAGACGGGGGGGCAAGGAAAGCAGGGCAAATTATAGAGCAAAATACGGTAGTTAGAAGGGCATCTATAAAGAAAAACTTTAAGCCTTTGGGCTACCCCTCAATCACCTTTGCCCAGAGGGACGATATTGTTTTGGAGGCCCTTGTGGCCGGCCTAGGGGTGTCCAAATACTCCTCGATTGTGGTTGTTTCGAGCGCGGAGAAGTGGAAAATCCTTGCGCTTTGCACCCTCAGGCAGAACATCTACACGGACCCTCAGGTGCCGATGCAGGTGGAGCAGAAGGTATACAAGATAGGGGAGCCTCAGGCGGGTTCTCCGCTCCTTATAACTACGAACTTCTCCCTGACTTATTTCATAGTCTCAGGCGAGGTCGAAAACAGCAAGGTCCCAAGCTGGCTTGCCGTCATGGACTGCGAGGGCCTCAGCGTGCTTACGGCATGGGCCGCAGGGAAGTTCACGGCAGGGAAGATAGCCCAGTTCATAAAGGAAAGCGGGATTGAAAGCACTGTATCCCACAGGGAGCTTGTCATCCCCGGATATGTGGCGATACTGAGCGGTGCAATCGAGGAGAAGTTGGAGGGCTGGAAGGTCACGGTCGGCCCGAGAGAGGCTAATGCCCTGCCTGCGTTCCTTAAGACAAAAGCGGCTTAGCGGTTGACTTTTCATAGGGGAAAGTTTGAAAATAAAGGAAGGCGCTTTATCCGGCGTTTCCCTTAATTTAACAGGAGGTTAGGATGTCCAAGATAATAGCCTCGGCCGCAATCAGGGGTGCAAGGGGACTGACAGCTCAGGCCGAGGGGATGCTTGAGGAGGCCATCAGGGAAAAAGGCGAGGGCTATGCCTTTGAGTTTCCGGATACGGCGTTTTATCTGCCCATGGTCTATGCGATGACCTCGTTTCCGGTTAAGACGCTTGGGGACATGAGGGTGGCATTGGGTTATGCAAAGGAAATGCTCCAT
>CAZPPU010000190.1:2765-3722 GCA_964588515.1 uncultured Nitrospirota bacterium | reverse complement strand
AGATAGTTGAGCCGGGGAGCCTTAAGCAGGATATTACGCTTTGCCGGAAAGTCGAGGATATCTGGATAACCGATAAAGGCGACATTATAGAAGTCAATGGCGTATTTAAGAGGGACTATTTGATAGACAGCGACGGCATCATGAACAGCCTTTTAAAGAAGGTAGAGGCGATGGAGGCATCGATTGCAAGAGGGCAGATTAAAACTGCAAGGAACCAGCTTAATGCCTTCATAAACGAGGTCAATGCTCAGAAGGACAAGCATCTCTCATCTACGGCAGTAAAGATTCTTCTTGAAGATGCACAGTATATTTTAGGGACACTTACAGAGGGAAAATGAAGGGCAAACACCTTACACCCGAGGCATATGCGCGATGAAATACAATGTGCAGTATTTAATTGAAAGGCTTTGAAGGCAATATGATAATAAAATTTCAGGAGGCTAAGGAATGAGCGACCATATGCACGAAGAAGAAAAGATAAGCTACCTTAAGCTCATAAAAGACGGAGTATTCAAGGAAAACACCATATTCAGGCTTGCCATAAGCCTCTGCCCGGCCATTGCCGTCACGAACAACCTCCGTAACGGGGTACTGATGGGCATTGCAGTTCTCTTTGTGCAGGTGATGGTCAATATCACCGTCTCCGCAATCAAAGGCTTCCTGAACCCGAAGATAAGGATACCGATATTCATGCTCATAATCTCCGGCTGGGTCTCCGTTACGGACATGGCCATGGCCGCCTATGCAAGAGAGGCATACAGGCAGATGGGCCTTTACATCCAGCTTATCGTGGCCTTTGCCTCCATCCTTGCGATGGCGGAGATGTTTGCAAGCAAAAACAAGATAATCCCCTCTGCGTTTAACGGCATAGGGATGGGATTAGGCTTCATGGTGGCCCTTACGACGATAAGCTTCTTCAGGGAGCTTCTTGCGAAGTGCTCTCTCTGGGACTACCCG
>CAZPPU010000190.1:0-2755 GCA_964588515.1 uncultured Nitrospirota bacterium | reverse complement strand
CCCGATAATAAACGCAAGGCCGCTCCTTATAATGGTCCTTCCGGCAGGCGGGTTCTTCGCCGTGGGAATACTCATGGGGTTTTTCAACTGGATAGACATGAGGTTCTACGGCGGTAAAGGCGCAGGCGGCGCAGGCGGACACTGAGGAGGATATATGAGCCACGAATTCGGAAAACTCTTTGAGCTTGTCATAGCGGCATCTCTGATAAACAACTTCGTATTCACGAAGTTCTTAGGCCTTTGCATCTTCTTCGGGGTCTCAAAGAAGATGGAGACCGCGGTCGGGATGAGCATCACATTCATGGCCGTGATGATAATAAGCGCGGCCCTCGCATGGCTCGTTTATGAGTTTGCGCTCATCCCTTTGGACATCACATTCCTAAAGATAGTGGTCTTCATAGGCATAGTTGCCGCATTTGTGCAGTCCGCGGACATCATAATGAGGAAGATAAGCCCGGGGCTTTACTACAAGCTTGGCGTCTACCTCGCCCTCATAGCCACGAACTGCATAATACTTGCCGTTCCGCTTACGAATGCCGGAGAGGGCTATAACCTGATAGAAAGCCTTGCCTTCGGCCTAGGCTCTGGCCTCGGCTTTGGCCTTGCCCTCGTAATTATGGCAAGCATAAGGGAAAAACTCGAGATTGCAATCGTGCCACGGCCCTTCAGAGGACTGCCTATTGCATTTGTCACAACGGGCCTCATAGCCCTTGCTTTTACAGGGTTTTCAGGCTTGATAACACTTTAGAAAGATGTTACTATAAAAAGGGGGTAAAAAGGGGTGGAAACAGTGCTTGAGCTGATAAATTCAATAAGAGGAATACTTGAGCTTATAGATAAAATACCCCTGCCGATGGCAGGCGTAGGCGGAGGCATCGAGGCCAAAGAGACGGTTGATATGGCCTCGGTTATCAAGTTCACTGCCATATTTATAGCCGGACTGGGGGGCATCTTCGGCCTTGGGCTTGCCTTTGCGGCCAAGAAGTTTTCGGTGCAGATGGACCCCCGCATAGAGCAGGTCAAGGAAGTCCTTGCAGGCGCCCATTGCGGGGCGTGCGGGTATGCCGGATGCCAGCAGTATGCCGAGGCCGTTGTAGCCAACCCCCAGATTGCCCCAAACCTTTGCACCCCGGGCGGGGCACGCGCGGCGGCCGCTGTGGCCCGTATTACAGGGAAGGTGGCAAGCGCGGTTGAGCCCATATTTTCGAGAATCATGTGTCAGGGGGATTGGGAGAAGTCCATAAAACGCTTTAAATACGAGGGGATAGAGGACTGCAGGGCCGCCGTGCTTGCCGGAGGCGGAGATAAGTCTTGTATTTACGGATGTTTGGGCAGGGGGACATGCGTAAGGGCCTGCCCGTTCGATGCCCTCCACATGGGCGAAGACCACCTGCCGGTCGTGGATATCGTGAAGTGCACGGGTTGCAGGAAATGCGAGCAGGCATGTCCCAAAAAGGTCATTGAGGTCCTGCCTGCAAAAAAGGCGGTCATCGTCACCTGCCATTCGAGGGACAAGGGCCCGGCTACGCGAAAGAACTGCAAGGTCGGATGCATTGCCTGCGGGATATGCGTGAAGGTCTGTCCGTTTGACGCCCCTTCCGTCGAAAACAACTTCTCAAGAATAGACCTCAATAAGTGCAAGGTCTGCGGGCTTTGCGTTCCGAAATGCCCAACGGACTCCATCAGGGACTTTCTGACCTCGAGGCCTAAGGCCTTCGTCATGGACAACTGCATAGGCTGTCAGATATGCGCAAGGGTCTGCCCGGTGGATGCGCCTTCGGGTGAGCCGAAGAAGAAGTTCTCCATAGACCAGTCGAGGTGCATAGGGTGCGGCATATGCACGCAAAAATGCCCTGTCCAGGCCATAGACGGGACATTCAATGCGGAGGCGGTGTTTGCGGCCGCGGCCGCAAAGAAGGCCGCAAAAACAGCCGCGGCTTAGAAAAGAGCCGGCCCTATACCGGGGAGTGCCGCTTGAGGGCGTTAAATTCCTCAAGCTCTCTCTGCATGACATCCCTCGGAACGACGCCCAAGGCGACAAGGGCCTCCCCGAAAAGCAGGTAATCGAGCACCGTGTTATCCTTCTTCTTCCCGGCGGAAATATGCCTTTTGAGCTATGAAGTCATGCACCTTCCCGAATATCCTGAACCAGACCTCATCCGCCACCTCTTTTATCTCCGCCCCGACGATATATAGTCCTTCGTCTTCGAGACAGTGCCTTACGGTTATCTTGAAGCCGACATCCTTCGTCAGCGACAGGGGTATGGAAACCATGCACTCTCTCTCATCCCCGGCATCGAAAGGGACGGGGCTTTGTATCTTTATGCCGCGCTCGCTGAAATCGAGGATGTCCGCATGGACGAACTCCCCGCCTACTTTAACCTCTATACTTATATACTCTTGATATATCTCAGGGACGGGATGCCTCGTTTCCCGCCTTCTTTCAAGCATATCCTCCCTGCCGTAAAGCAGGGGGATAAGCTCCTTGAGGTCGTCTATCATGTAGTCTGCGTCCCTGAGGAGTTCGACCGGCCTGTAGCCGTATGTGACGGCAACCGTTCTTACGCCCGCCCCCTTCCCTGCCTCTATGTCGTAATTGCTGTCCCCCACGATAACCGCCTCATCCGGGCTAACTCCCAATTTTTCGAGCACATAAAGAACAGGCACGGGCGAGGGCTTCTTCTCAGGGGCGGTGTCGCTTCCAACGACAAGGTCCAAGTATTTAAGGAGACCGAGGTCATCGAGGAGCTTCCTT
>CAZPPU010000189.1:0-3753 GCA_964588515.1 uncultured Nitrospirota bacterium | reverse complement strand
TGACCGAACTCCCCGAAGGTGCGGAGCTTATCGAACAGGAACCCGGAAGGTTCCCGGTAATAGTCCTTGGGAATGTCTACATATTCCCGGGCATACCGTCTTTTTTGAGGCAGAAGTTCTCCGCCATCAAAAACCGCTTTCGCAGTGAGCCCTTCCATATCAGGAAAATTTATCTAAAAGAGGAGGAATGTTTTATAGCGGGTCATCTCGAAAAAACTGCCTCCAAATTCCCTGATGTCCTCATAGGCTCATACCCGAATGTCGAGTCCCGGGATTATAAGGTGGCCGTGACGCTCGAATCAACAAGCCCGGAGTCCTTGGGCAGGGCCTTTGATGAGCTTTTGAGGCTCATACCGCCTTCGGTCGTCGTCAAGACGGAATAGCCTTTCTCACCTCTTTAGGCTCTCCATATATTCCTCCCATTCGATGGGGAGGAGGTATTTCTTTTTGCTGTTACAGTCCTTGCATGCGGGCACGAGGTTTCCCTTTACGGACTTGCCCCCGCGGACGAGGGGCACTATGTGGTCCATGGTAAGCTCTCCGGGGGGGAACTTCCTCCCGCAGAAATAGCAGATGCCGCTTGCGCGTTTTTTCTTCCACCACGGGGCGGCCCTGAGCGCGCGGGCCTTTTCCTTTTGGCGCTTTATCTCCTCCGCAGTCGCAGACGGGACGAATTGCTCCATGTCTTTATTATATATTCCGGCCGGCTGGATTTGACAGAGTGCGGTCTTAAGTTGGATAATCACTCTATGAAGCGTTATAATTCTTTCGGCTCGTTTGTGAGGCGCGCCTTCGGCGGAAGGGTTTTTAAGGTCAATATAGACGCCGGTTTCACATGCCCCAACAGGGACGGCACGCTCGGGGTGGGCGGGTGCATCTACTGCAATAACGACAGCTTCAGGCCCTCCTCCTGCAAGCCTGAGCTCACCGTCAGGGAGCAGGTTGCACGCGGCATCGGGTATCTCAGGCAAAGGTACGGCGCAGAGAGGTTCATCGCATATTTTCAGCCCTTCACAAACACATACGGGCCGGTAGATGCGCTTGAGAGGCTCTACTTGGAGGCATTGGAAGACCCCGCCGTGATAGGGCTTGCCATAGGCACAAGGCCCGACTGCATAGACGACGAAAAGCTCTCTTTGCTTGCAAGATTTTCAGGGACGCATTTCGTCCTCGTAGAGTACGGGCTTCAGTCAATCTATGATAAATCTCTGAGGTTCATAAACCGGGGGCATGACTATAGTGCGTTCCTCCACGCGGTCGAAAAGACTAAACAATACGGGCTCCATGCGGGCGCCCATGTGATTGTGGGCCTTCCGACGGAGACGAGGGAGGAGACGCTTTCGATGGCGGAGGAGGTCTCCGGGACAGGCATCGGGTTTCTTAAGGTCCACCAGCTTCAGGTTGTGAGGGATACCGCATTGGCCGGACTTTACGAGAGGGAGCCGTTTGAGGTGTTCGGCTATGAGGAGTATCTGAATTTTCTTGTGGAATTCTTAGAGCGGCTTTCCCCTGAGATTGTCGTTCAGAGGCTTTTTGCCACCGCCCCGGACGACATCCTCATCGCGCCCAAATGGGGAAGGTCGAGGCATGAGATTCTGAGGGACATAGAGGCAAGGCTTACCCAGAGAGAGGCGACTCAGGGAAGACTCTACCATTACCAAACTACGAATAGCCTTTTTAGATTTTCCAGTTCCCCATAGAGGGTTTTCGTCCTTTTAAGCCCGGAGTCCGTGAACCGCTCGATACGAAGCCCCTCCGGCCGGTCTTCTATCTTGACCGCGCCCTCGCTTGTAAAGAAAACCTCCGCATCCTTAAGCGCGGCCTTCATCTTCGGGCTGAGTTTCTTTCCCGTCACTACAGCGACTTCCGGGGAGACTGCGTTGAGGAAGCCCTCGTGTGCGGAGCCGGATGAGCCGTGGTGCGGGGCCTTGAGCACATCGGAGCCGAGCCATTTGAGGAGGTGCGCTACATCCTCTTCGGCCTCGGTCTCTATATCTCCGGTAAAGAGAAAACCGTGTTTGCCCTCGAGCTTTATGACTAAAGAGTGGTTGTTTTCCTCGGAGTCTTCGTCGCCCCCGCAGTAAAACTCCTTGTAAGGGTGCAATACATAAATGCGGTAGTCCCCGGCATCCGAAAAATCGCCCCTCTTTGGAGACCTCAGGCGGATGTCTTTTGATAGCCCCTCCGGGTATGAGAGCCTCCCGTTGTCCCAGACCTCTTTGACCCTATAGCGCCCGATGAGATACCCCGCGCCTCCGCTATGGTCCTCGTGGCCGTGCGAAAGCACGAGTGCGTCTATGTCCTCTATGGCCCTGTAATCGAGATACGCCTTGGTCTGCCTGCCGCTTATGCCCGTATCCACAACCATTACCTTCCCGTCGGGCAGTTCGACGACGGAGGAATCCCCTCTGCCTGCATCGAGGAATGTTACGGTCGATGACCGTTTCTCTGCCGATGCGTAGCCGATATAAAGGAGGGCGGCAATCAGGGGCAGGACGAGGATGTATTTCCGTTTGGATGTCATGTAAAGGAAAAAGCATGTGTAATACACTAAGACTATGAAGACCGGGAAGGCCGGGACTTTTACTTCGGAAAACGGCAGACTGCCGAATGCGCCTGTGAGATAATTAGAGAGGTCTGTAATCCATGCGATGAGTGTGCTTGCCGGGAACGCGTCGAAGGCGATGTAATAAAAAGAGGCCGCAAGGGAGGCCGGCACGAGCGCAAAGCCCACAAGGGGGGTGACGATAAGGTTTGAAACCGGCGAAACGAGCGAGACCCTGTGAAAGAAATAGGCCACAAGCGGGGCCACGCCGAGGAGGGCCGAAACCGTGACAAACAGCGTCTTCCTTACGAAGGAGGCCGGGCCTCCCCCCGGCCTCTTCGTGCCTTCCACCGCGAAATAACCTATAAAGAGCACCGCGGAAAACGACATCAGAAACGAAAGGTCAAGGAGGACATCCGGTCTCCAGAGCGTAAGGAGCGACCCCGCAATGGCAAGCGAAACGAGCCATTGGCTTTTTCTCCCGATGGCGAGGCCGACCAAAAAGATATTTATCATGATAAAGGACCTTACAGCCGGCACGCTCCCGCCGGAGAGGCCCAAATAAAAGAGCATGACCGGCAGGGCAAGGGCGATGCCCATCTCATTCGGTGTGATATAGACCGTAAGCCGCTCAAAAAGCCTGTATGGAAGGAGCCTCAGGGAAAGCCGGAATACGGAAAAAAGAAGTATGCTCAGGAGCCCGAAGTGCGTGCCCGAAATGCTCAGAAGGTGCGTAAGCCCAGCGGAATTAAAGGACTCGGTCAGCCCCTCGCTTACAAACCTTCTTTCGCCCGTTGTCAGGGCCATGAGAAGGCCCGCGTGCTCCGGGCCGAAGCGCTCCATGAAGAGGGCGTTGAGCCTTGCCCGCAGCGCCTCAAGCCTGCTTACGCCGCCGGTCTCGATGACATCGAGGCAGACGGCATAAGGCCTTGAATAGTCTCCGGGGTTCAGTCGTTGGGGTTTCTTTATAAGGAGCTTTAGCGTATAGCGCCTGCCCTGCTCGAACTCCCTGTCCGAAAAAACGGTAAGGGTCTCGCCGGGATAAAAAGTTCTTCCGGTCCGGGGGTCTTTTATCGAGCGGACCTTGAAGCCCTGAGAAAAGCCCTCCCCGCTCGTGGGGGCTACGAGCCCCTGCGATATTGGGGCTCGTAGCCCCGTCGTCTTTGGGGAGGAAGTGAATATGCCCTTTGTGTAGACCGGTCTTTCCG
>CAZPPU010000188.1:1454-3757 GCA_964588515.1 uncultured Nitrospirota bacterium | reverse complement strand
CTCATAAAATATTATAACAGCCGGCTCGGCTACTTTCCTATGCAGAACCTGCTGAATATCCTCTGGAGTATATCCTCCGCGGTAACGACTCCCGTTAGCCCGGAGAGCATGGCCGCCGCATCCTTAAGCTCTATGCCTATTATCTCAAGCGGCTGACCCGTTTTTATCGCATTGAGCGCGGCAGAAAGCCCTGCCCCTGCCTTGTCAATAGCAATCTTATGCCTAAGGTTCGTTATCATCTCACCGGAGGGTTCGGAAAGGGCGCTTCTTTTGACAAACATATCGAATATGCCCTCTTTCATCTCTTCGAGTCCTTTCTCTGTTTTTGCAGAGACTTTTATAATATTCTTCAGCGCCGGCAGTCGAATGCCGGCATCGGGAAGGTCGGACTTGTTTATAACCGCTATGGAGGTTTTATCCTTCAGCCTTTCGATAACCGTCATATCCTCGTCTTTTAGGGGCGTGCTCCCGTCGAACACGGCGATGCCGAGGTCTGCATCGTCAAGGGCCTGAAGGCTTCTCTTCACACCCTCTGCCTCTGCCATGTTATGCGCCTCCCGGATGCCTGCCGTGTCCATGATTTGAAGGGGAAGCCCCTTTATATTCAAAAAACCTTCTATCACATCCCTCGTTGTCCCCGGAAGCTCCGTAACTATCGCCCTGTCTTTTTGAAGAAGGGCATTAAGAAGGGATGACTTGCCGACATTGGGTCTTCCGACAATCGCAGCCTTAAGCCCGTCCCTGAAAAACCTCCCTTCATCATAAGTCTTTGAAAGCCCCGAAAGGGCGTCAATGACACTTTTAATAACATTTGAAATCCCTTCCATTGTCTCCGGCTCTATTTCCTCCTCCGGGAAGTCGATATGCGCCTCGACATGGACGAGTATATCGAGCAGTTTTTCCCTCAAAGGCTCTATTTTCCTCCCTAAAGCTCCCCTCATCTGCTCAAGCGCAATCCTTTGGGAGGCGTCTGTTTTTGCCCTTATGAGGTCGGCCACGGCCTCGGCCTGCGTGAGGTCTATTCTGCCGTTAAGGAAGGCCCTCTTTGTGAACTCCCCGGGCTCGGCAAGCCGCGCCCCGTATTTCAGCGTAAGCTCGATGACCCTTCCGAGGGGCACAAGCCCCCCGTGGCAGTTTATCTCCACTATGTCTTCCCTCGTGTATGTCTTTGGAGCGCGCATGACCGTAAGGAGGACCTCGTCTATGTCTTCGCCCGTCCCCGGGTCCCTTATAAAGCCGTATGCAACCGTGTGGGACTTTGCGCTTTTAACCGGTTTGCCTTTGGCCGAAACAAAAAGCGCATCTGCGATTTTTATCGCCTCCGGGCCGCTCATCCTTACGATGCCTATGCCGGCCTCCCCAACCGGGGTTGCTATGGCCGAAATCGTGTCGTCTGTCATATAATTTAAAATTAACCGATTGGATGTATCAATGTCCATGAGCGGCTATTTTTATTTAGGCTTGAGACATGATATTTCTTGACAATTCACATAAAAATGTGATACACATATTTATGTGAAAGGAGGCCGTGCCGGATGGAAAAGCAGAATGTCACATTGTCCCTTCCAATATCGCTTCTCAGGAAGGCAAAGGCGTTGGCGGCGGAAAGGGAAAAGTCCCTGAGCGGGTTTCTGAGGGAGTCCCTCGAAGAGAAGATAAAAAAGACCACGGGCTATGAAAAGGCCAGGCAGAGGCAATTGAGACTTCTCAGAAAAGGCATCGAGATCGGGACGAAGGGCAGGATTTCCGTCCCGAGGGAAGAACTGCATGGCAGAAGATAAGGTCTTCCTCGATACGAATATCATCATCTATGCCTATGACGCCACCGCCGGCGAAAAACACAGGATAGCGCGGGACATCTTGGTCGATTTATGGAATTCGGGCAGAGGGCTTCTAAGCGCACAAGTGCTTCAGGAGTTTTTCGTTACGGTGACAAGAAAGATACAAAACCCCATTGGACCGGAATTAGCCGGAGACATCATAGACGGCTTCCTCAAGTGGGATACGGTTTCGATTACCGCAGAGTCCGTGGCGGATGCGATAGGCATTCATCTGCGGTATAAATATTCCTTCTGGGACTCGATGATAGTAGAGGCGTCCATAAGGGGCGGTGCGGCATTGCTTTTGACGGAAGACTTCTCCGGCGGACAAAAAATCGGAGACTTAAGGATTAAAAACCCATTTAAATAATGATTATGCTCTTTGAGCCGGATTTTTTGAATAGAATTTAAAAAAGATTGCTATAATCAATCCATGAAATCATCCCATAAAATAATCCTCGGCGACAGCCGGAAGATGAAAGA
>CAZPPU010000188.1:0-1378 GCA_964588515.1 uncultured Nitrospirota bacterium | reverse complement strand
TCCATGGCGTCATCCTCGAGCCTACCTATTGGCAGTTGAAGGATTACGGAAATGGAACTCAGATAGGGTTTAACGACACATACGAGGAATACATCAATAATCTTAATCTTGTCTGGAACGAATGCCGCAGGGTCTTGCATGCAGGCTGTCGGCTATGCATCAACATCGGAGACCAGTTTGCAAGGTCCGTTTACTACGGAAGGTATAAGGTAATCCCCATTAGGGAGGAAATAATCAAATTCTGCGAGACGATAGGCTTCGACTATATGGGCGCAATTATATGTTAGAAGGTAACCACCTGTAACACAACAGGCGGGGCAACCATCATGGGCTCGTTCCCTTATCCGCGGAACGGGATTTTAAAGTTAGATTATGAATTTATACTCATTTTTAAGAAGTCGGGCGACCCTCCTAAGGCAGGCAAAGAGATAAAGGAGAAATCCAAACTGACTATTGATGAATGGAACGAGTATTTTTCGGGCCACTGGAACTTCCCGGGGGAAAGACAGGACAAACACCTTGCGGTGTTCCCGGAAGAGCTTCCCAAAAGGCTGATTAAGATGTTCAGCTTCGTAGGAGATACCGTCCTCGACCCGTTCTTAGGAAGCGGCACAACCTGCCTTGCGGCCAAGAATCTTAATAGAAATTCCATAGGCTATGAGGTTAATAAAGATTTTCTGCCGGTGATGAAATCAAAATTAAAAGCCTCTGACATTGAAATCATAAAGCAGGAAAAATCAGACCTTGATTTCAAGGAAGAAATAAACAAACTCCCCTATGTCTTTAAAGACCCTGTAAAGTTCGACAAGAAAATCGACCCCAAGAAACTGCGATTCGGCTCAAGGATAGACGATTCCGATTACAGCCGTGAGACTTATTATTCCGTAAAACAGGTTTTAAATCCCGAGCTATTGATACTTAACAACGGATTAAAGGTCAGGCTCATAGGCGTAAAAGAGAAAAAGGAAGTCAACGGCGAGGCTTTAAAATTCCTTTCCGAGAAACT
Source organism: uncultured Nitrospirota bacterium (assembly GCA_964588515.1). Taxonomy (GTDB): domain Bacteria; phylum Nitrospirota; class Thermodesulfovibrionia; order Thermodesulfovibrionales; family JdFR-86; genus CAZPPU01. Next base: position 372 of record CAZPPU010000188.1, on the reverse strand, counting down.
CAAGGGGCAGAAGGTATCTATTAAGTTTGATTCAGAAAAATACGACAATGCAGGCAATCTCCTTGTTTATCTTTACCTTCAGAATAAGACCTTCATTAATGCACACCTTATTAAAAACGGTCTCACGGATATAGATGCCTCATCTGCGTATAAATACAAATCCAGATTCTTATCCTTGAGGTCCTAATGCCGAAGGAATGGATTTTAAATCAGGCTAATATGAGATGGGGGCTTACAAGGAAGAAGAAGGTAGGTGCCGTCTCGGATGAAATAAGAAAAAACTCTCCAAAGTCTCTTGAAGAATGGGAAGAGCATTATTATACACAGCGACTTAATTTATGCCGCATACAGAGCGTATTCCTGTCATGCCGG
>CAZPPU010000187.1:2966-3768 GCA_964588515.1 uncultured Nitrospirota bacterium | reverse complement strand
AGAACATGGGCACCGCCGCACGGTAGGAGCCGAACTCCGCGCCGAATGTCTCGCCAAGCCTCTGCTCTTCGGCGCGTATGACCCGCGGATAATACAGGGCAAAGGCCAAGATTACGAGAGCGGTAAGCATCACGGTCTCGGTGCAAAGCCCCAAGCCCCCCGCCCCGAGGAAGTTCGAGAAATAAAGCGGGTTCCTGCACAGCGAGTACAGCCCGGTCGTGACGAGCCTCTGGTCCTTACTGCCCGAGATGTAGGCGAGGCTCCACGCTCTGCCCACGAGGCACAGGGCTACGAGTATGACCCCGGCAAGGTAGAGCGACTCATCATAAAATATGCTCATGGCCTCCCAGCCTTCCGCGGAAAACAGGAGCACGCAGAACACCATGGCACCTAACACCTTCGTAAAAAAGAGCCTTCTTCCATCGGGTCTGACCCCTGTCTGTAGTGCTTTCACGGACGTCCCCTTTCATGCTTGCAGGGCTTTAAAATAGTATAGCACATCGGAAGGTAGTTCCTCGTGAACAAGTTTAATAATATTTTCGGGCAGGTTCTATAGATATTCTCGAAGAGAGAGTTTTACAAGGCCGCCTGCAAAATTGCATCGGATTCATTTATAATCTTTATGGGATGAAGAAACCGTTTTTGCCGGTCATGGCCGTCTTGTTTATTTTTTCCTGCGCCCCGAAAGCGGTCGAGAGGCCCGTCCCTCCGGCAGTCATTGCGCCTGCCCAAGTCGCCGTCACGGTAGAGACCCTTAAAAGCGCATTCATCCTAAACGGCGTGGATGCCTTAAGGTCCGAGA
>CAZPPU010000187.1:2312-2956 GCA_964588515.1 uncultured Nitrospirota bacterium | reverse complement strand
AACGGCGCCCCTGCCGGAACATTCGACGGCATACTGGCCTATAAAAGACCGGGTTTTTTGAGGCTCAGGCTCTTCGGCCCGCTTGGGATTACCGCGGTCGAGGTCTTTCTCCGCGGAAGCGCCCTTCAGGTCTATATACCGGTGAAAAACACACTTTACGAAGGAGAAGTCCCGGCCATGCCCGAAACACTGCCCGAAGACCTGCTCTATGCAATGGAGGACGACACAGGGGGCTACGAGCCCCTGCGTCAAGGGGGCTATACACTTTATTCCTTCAAGCAAACGGATGACCGGAGAGTTGAGCTTAAAGGCAAATACATCTACAGCGCCCCCGTAATCAATACGGCAATCGTCCTTTACAGGGAGGGAAAAAAGACCCTTGAGTTTTCATTTGAGGACTTCGAGGACGCAGGCGGCAAGGCCATCCCCGCGAGCATAAAGGTCGAAACCGCATACGGCATCGGCATGAACCTGAGGCTCATAGAGCCCTCGGTCAATAACGAAATCGGCGAGGAATTCTTTAATCCTATAGACAGAGAAGGGCTCGATGTAAAGCCGCTCAGGGAACTCCCCTCCGCGGGCCCTAACCGCGGGGGCTTGTAGTCCCTATATCGGAGGGGCTCGTAGCCCCATTGCGGAGTGGC
>CAZPPU010000187.1:0-2302 GCA_964588515.1 uncultured Nitrospirota bacterium | reverse complement strand
TCCTTTATCATAACTGAGATGATGGTTTCAATCGGCTGTGAACATGCGGGCGTAGAAATGAAAGAAGAACTCATCGGCCTTCTAAAGGAGATGGGCGTCTCCGTGAAAGACATGGGCACGAACACACCCGAGTCCGTGGACGACCCGCACTTCGGGGAGCGCGTTGCGTTTTCGGTATTGAAGGGGGAGGCCCAAAGGGGCGTGCTCATCTGCGGCACCGGCATAGGCATGTCCATAGTGGCCAACAAGTTTCCGGGAATCAGGGCCGCGCTCTGTAACGACCTCTTCACCGCAAGGATGAGCAGGCTCCATAACGACTCAAACATACTCATCATAGGCGGAAGGGTCGTCGGAAAAGGCCTTGCAAGGGAGATAGCAAAGGTCTGGATGGAAACCCCATTTGAAGGCGGAAGACACCAAAAGAGGCTCGAAAAAATCACGGCAGTCGAGGGAAAGGCAAAAAAGCTATGACCCTCGATGCGCTTAAAACCGAAGACCCCGCAGTCTATGAGGCCGTAGAAAAAGAGAAAGAGCGCGAGCAGGAAAAAATAGTCCTCATAGCCTCGGAAAACTATGCAAGCAAGGCGGTGCTCGAAGCCCAGGGATCCATATTCACGAACAAGTATGCAGAGGGCTACCCGGGCAAACGCTACTACGGGGGCTGTGAGTACGCCGATGTCGTGGAAGATATCGCCATCGCAAGGGCAAAGGAGCTTTTCGGCGCGGAGCATGTCAATGTCCAGCCCCATTCGGGCAGTCAGGCGAACATGGCGGTTTACTTTGCGTTCCTCAAGCCCGGAGATACGATATTAGGGATGAGCCTGAGCCACGGGGGGCATCTGTCGCACGGCGCGCCCGTGAATTTCTCCGGCATGCTGTATAAGGTCGTCTCCTACGGGGTAAGCAGGATTACCGGGCGCATAGACTACTCGGAGGTCGAGGAGCTTGCACAACTTCATAAGCCGAAGATGCTCCTTGTGGGCGCAAGCTCCTACTCAAGGAGCATAGACTTCAAGGCATTCTCAAAGATTGCAAAGTCCGTGGACGCATACCTTACCGCGGACATCGCCCACATAGCGGGCCTCATAGCCGCGGGGCTTCACCCCTCCCCTATCCCGCATGCGGACTTCGTAACCGCCACAACGCATAAGACCCTGAGGGGGCCGAGGGGCGGGCTGATTATGTGCGGGGCCGAACATGCAAGGGCCATAGACAAGATGATATTCCCCGGGATTCAGGGCGGCCCGCTCGTGCATGTAATGGTGGCAAAAGCGGTTGCGTTCAAAGAGGCCCTCAGGCCGGAATTCAAGAAATATCAGGCGTCCGTTATAAGGAACGCAAAGAAGTTGGCGGGCGAGCTTAAAAAAAGAGGGTATGAAATCGTCTCCGGAGGGACGGACAACCACCTCATGCTCGTTGACCTTACCGGGAAGGACATCACAGGCAAAGAGGCCGAAGCGGCCCTCGAAAAGGCAGGTGTGTCCGTGAACAAAAACTCCATCCCGTTTGACGAAAGGCCGCCTGCCGTCACAAGCGGAATAAGGCTCGGCACGCCTTCGGTCACCACAAGGGGGATGGGCGAGGCCGAAATGACGGAGATAGCCGAAATAATAGACGAGGCCCTGACGAACAGGGCCGACGAGACATTGCTCGGAAAACTACGAGGGAGGGTCAGGGGGCTCTGTAAGAGATTCCCCATCTACGGAAAGCCATGAAGTGCCCGTTTTGCGGTCATAGCGAAGACAAGGTCATAGACTCAAGAGAGGGCAAGGAAGGCGCGGTCATCCGGAGAAGGCGGGAGTGCCTCAAGTGCCTCAAGCGGTTTACCTCTTATGAGCGCATCGAAGAGGCGATGCCCGTGGTCATAAAAAAAGACGGCAGGCGGGAAGAGTTCGACAGGCGGAAAATCCTCCACGGCCTCGAGAAGGCATGCGAGAAAAGGCCCATATCCGTGGAGTCGAGGGAGGCGGCAGTGGACTCCATAGAGAAGAAGCTCCTGAGCTCGGGCGCGCGCGAAGTGCCGAGTTCACAGATAGGCGAGGAGCTGATGGCCGCATTAAAGGAGCTCGACAAGGTCGCATATGTCAGGTTCGCCTCCGTCTACCGGGAGTTTCAGGATGTAAACGAGTTCATGCAGGAGGTAAAGGCCCTCTCCGGACAGAAAGTCCGGACAAACTGATGAATGACGCAAAAGAAATGTCCCATTATGTCACTCCCGCTTGTCGGGAGTCCTTCCGTAAGAAAGATTCCGGACAAGCCGGAATGACAAGAGCCAGGACATTATTTATGCGTGAGCCAATGG
>CAZPPU010000186.1:3496-3809 GCA_964588515.1 uncultured Nitrospirota bacterium | reverse complement strand
TCTTGAAGAGGTGAGTCTTTTTAACGATGCCCATCAGGAAGCCGAAGACCTCGTCGTCTTTCCAGCGCGAGAGGGCCTCGAAGTATTCCTTCTTTTCCGAGAACTCGGCGCCGAGGAACATCTTGTCCGTTATCCGTTCAAGCAGGGTCCTCCTTGCGAGGTCGATGCCTGCGCGCGCAAGCGCCCGAACCGCGGAGACCCTTATCGAGGCCTCCGGGTCGTCGAGGCTTTCCTTTATCGGCGGAATCACTGCCGGGCCCCCGAGCTCTCCCATGGCCGTAAGGACTTCCTTCCTCACACGGTGGTCGGGGTG
>CAZPPU010000186.1:1887-3486 GCA_964588515.1 uncultured Nitrospirota bacterium | reverse complement strand
CTATCATCCTGAGGATGTAGATTATGTTCCTTACGACATACCACCTTTCGTCCTTGAGCCCTCCTGCGAGGGTTGATATGTCCTTTCTCCCGAGGGATACGAGCGCGGCGATTACGGCCTTCCTTGCGCCGATGGACTTAAGCTCCCCGAGCACCGACATGAGGGGGGTTATGGCGTCCTTTGTAAGAAACCCGATATATTCCTGAAAAGATGTTTCGTTTATCACATCTCCGGCGTCGAGCAATTCCCCGATTATCTTTATGAGCTCATGGGAGGACGCATACGGGAAGACGGCGTTGAGGTGTCTTTTCATCTCTTCCGGGGCGGACGGACTACCAGACAGGTCCCTCGCCTTTTTCATTATGCTCACGGCGGAGGCGATATCCCCATGAGTGACCGAGAACCTGACCGCATCGTTAAGCAGGTCCCCGATGCCCTCGAACTCCGCGGGCTCGGCCTGATAGAGTATCTCGTAGAGCATCTCTATCAGTTTTTCCTTCCTGTCGTAGGCGTCCCGCTCGATGTAAACCGCAAGCTGTTTGAGGTCCTTGTCCGTGATGGGCACGAGCGGGACATCCTTCTCCGCCTCGACCGAGACGGCGTCTTCGTATGCCTTTCTGAGGTCGTCGTCGGAGGCCCCGGCCTCCTTCACCTGCCTGACGGCCTCTTGCTCGTATTGGTAGTCTTCGGTGAGCACCGTATCGTCCACTATGTACTTGATGTGCTTGAAGTCCTTCTGCCAGAGGAGCGTCACCACATCCTCCTCGACATCCTCCCTTTCGAAGTCGAAGGCCAACACCTCGAGGAACTCTTGAAGTTCCTCCGGCTGGATGCCGTCGGAGAAGCTCAGCTCCCTCATGCCGTCCTTGAAGAAAAAGAGCGCAAGGTTGTCTTCCTTGCCCGGGTTATGGTAGACGACATCGGCGCCCACGAGGAGTTCGTTCTGTTTTATCCTGAGCTTGAGTTCCCTACGGTAATCGAGGCACTCCGAGAGCCTCTTATAGGCGTCCTCTACGGCCTTTGCGTAGAGGGGGTTGTTGGAAGGGTACATCCTGAGGGTCTTTTTAGTCTTGGTAAAGGAATTGAGCGCTTCCTTTGCGAGTCTTATATCCTCGGACGGTTGTTCCATCTTATTAAATCTATCACCCGTTCCCCTGTCGTGTCAAATCAGAAAATCAGTATCCTTCTTTCCCTTGCGAAGTTCCTGATTATCATGGAGGCCGAATGGAGCCTCTGAAGGCGGGTGTTTCTGAGTCTGATGGCCTGCGTGTCGGTATGGGGGAACCTCTCGCCCCTTATCTCGGACTGGACCTTCGTCACCTCCTGATAGAGGCCCTTGAGGGATTCCTCATCGAGCGGCTTGAGGAATATGGGGTTTATGGCGACATAACCCTCCGCGATATCCATCGCCACCGCCTTGAAACTCTTGCCCCTTATCATCATGAGCGCCTCCTTGAAAAGAGCCTCGACACCAAGATGCCGGCCTCGTAAAGGATTAATATGGGCACCGCCATGAGCGTCTGGTTGAAGGCGTCGGGCGTGGGCGTGAGGATGGCGGCCGCTACGAAGGCCAGAAGGACCGCATACTTCCTATGGCGC
>CAZPPU010000186.1:866-1877 GCA_964588515.1 uncultured Nitrospirota bacterium | reverse complement strand
CGTCGCCGGAGAGACCACCCCCATCCGGGTTAGGAACAATATGGCCACCGGAAGCTCGAATATCGCGCCGAAGGCAAGAAGGAACTTCAGGCAGAAATCCACATAATTGCCGACGGATATCATGGGCGTAAAGGCCGAGGTCTTGTATGTGAGGAGAAACCCGATTGCAAACGGCAGTACCACGCCCAAGCAGAAGGCCGCGCCCGCAAGGAAAAGCAGGGTGGCGACGACGACGAAGACGCCCGCATATTTTTTTTCCTTCGGGAGAAGCCCCGGAGAGACGAACGCCCAGAGTTGATGCAGGATCACCGGAAGCGAAAGAAACAGCCCGGCAATGAGCGAGACCTTCATATGCATCCAGAACGCCTCGGCAGGCGCAAGGAACACCAATTTCATCGCCACGGCCCTTTCCGTCATCTGGAAAAAAGGATATGAGGGCTTGAAGGAAAGCTCCATCCTCATCGGGATTGTAAGGACGTCCATGAGGTTCTCGGAAAAACCGAATGCGAGCAGGAACCCGGCAAACAGGGCGGTAAACGACACTATCAGTTTTTTCCTCAGTTCCGTAAGATGCCCTATAACCGGCATGGCCTTGTCGGGCATTATTTTTTCTCCTCTTTGCCCTTGGAGTCCTTATCCTCCTCTATCTCCCTGTGGAGGTCGGTCTTGAGGTCGAGCATCGAGCGCTTAAGCTCGCGCACTCCTTTGCCGATTGTCCTGCCGAGCTCCGGAAGCCTCTTGGGGCCGAAGACCAGCAGGGCCACTACGAATATGACGATGAGTTCCTGCATGCCGAGGTCGAACATTACTCGGCCTCTTCGTAGACTTTTTTGACCGGTCGTTTCTCTTTAGGGAAGACCCCAGTGAGGGAGAATATCACCCTGTACTGGGGCGAGCTGTCCTTGAGGTCTATGCCTGCGCCCAGCGTCGCAAATGTCCCCTCTCCGAGGAGGAACCTGTAGCCGAGCCTGAGCTCAAGCTGGTCGACATCCTTGGAGTAATAGCTCTTTT
>CAZPPU010000186.1:0-856 GCA_964588515.1 uncultured Nitrospirota bacterium | reverse complement strand
GGTCTTTGAGTCTGGATTCCCCGGGTGTGGAGTATATGGCGCTGACATGGCCCTCGACGGGGCCCACGCGCTTGCTTATAGCAAGGCCCGCGCCGAGATGGCCGTCGGTGCTCAATTCGTCCCTGCCGGTTATGAGCGAGGCCGTCAGGAGATACGCCACCGACGGGCCGTATTTGCCCTCCGAAAAGAACCGGTGCTTCAGTCCGATGGTCGTATCCTCAAGCCCGTCCGTCCCGCCTATGATGTAAGGGACGCTCAGGCTCAGCTCTATGCCGTCTCCGAAGCCGTACCCTATGTGAGTCGAAAGCCTGTAGAAGCTCGGTTCGCTCGCCCTCTCCACCGTGAGCGAAACCGCGGTCTTTCCCTCTTCGATGACCTGCGCGCCGAATGTCGAAAACACGCCGTTTGGCGGGATGGGCTGAAGCCCGCTCATCTCGGGCTCTGCGCCCGGGCAGGGGCTTGAAAACAGGATGCCTGAAAGCAAAAGGGGCAGGAGGGGCAATATCTTTTTCATCGTTAGAAAATAACAGAAAGGTTTAGGGGCTGTCAATCGAAAAGCGGGCGAGACCGAAGTCGAAGTAATAGGGGGTGTTGCTGATAAGGTATTCAGAGGAGGCGAGATCATAAAAGCGTTAGAGTAAGGACAGATTGAAAAAGACGCTCCCTTCGATGGATAATACGGCGTGCCTCGGTATGCACAGGGCTTAAAGAAAACCTTGAATTTCAGCAGGAAGTCTTACCTGCTTTATTTTGTTTTTTTCTTCCTCCTTTCCGCTCTTTTCTTTTATAAGATGTTCACGGAGGGACATTGTCCCTTCCTTTCGTTGAAGTAGGAAGGACTCCAGTTGCATTATCT
>CAZPPU010000185.1:2797-3918 GCA_964588515.1 uncultured Nitrospirota bacterium | reverse complement strand
ACACAATCGAGATAGATAACCCCCTCTATACGGCAAGGCGGTTACTTGCGGCTTCTTGAGATGGGGCCGTAGTGCCTGTAAAAGAGGGCCCTCCTCAGCCTTCTCAGAAATATCTGAAGGAGACTGTGCGCCACGGAGAAGAGGTTCTTGACCCTGAACGCCTTCGATATCCCCCTGCTCCTGTCGTAGTTTGCAATGGGCACTTCGGCATAGCTCGCCCCTTCGTCGAGAAGACGGGTTATTATCTCGGCCTGATACGCAAAGCCCTCGGTATCCGAATGCCATCTCATTACATTGAACCTGAGGTGCGCTACGGGCCCGTTATAGTACTTTACCGAGTAGCCGCCGAGCAGGTTTACGAGGGATGTAAAGGCAGAGGAGATGGTTCTCCTAAGGAGGGTCCTGTCGTCGTTTTTGCCCAAATAGGGGATTACCATATCGGCGCTCCCGAGCCTCCCGATGACCGCAACGATGGTCTCCTTGGGCTCGGCATTGTCGCCGTTTACGAGCATGTAGTATTTGCCTTTTCCCATATAGGCGCCCTCTACATAATTGCGCCCGAGCCCGCGCGTCACCGCATTCTTCCTGAGCGTTATATTGACCTCCGGATGCTCTTTCATGTAAGCCTCGACAACCCTCACGGTGCCGTCTGCCGAATTGTCGTCTATTATCAGGATTTCGTATGTGAGGCCGACCTCCCCGACCGCACCTAAGATAGTTCCTATAGTGGGCAGGATGTTTTCCTCCTCGTTCAGGCACGGGACGAAGAAAGTTATGTCTATTTCTTGAGCGCTCATTTCCTTTTTGCGTACAATCTAAGAAGAAGCCTGTCCGGCAATAGAGATAATAATATATTCAGCAATAAATTGCGAACAGGGAAGACATACCTCTTCTTCCCGCGCAAGACCGCCTTAATGATTTTCGAGGCGGCTTTTTCGACCGGGCACCTGAAGAATTTCGGGGCTTTTACATGCATGGACATTGCGGTACCGATGAGTCCGGGATATATGGTCGTAAAGAGTATGCCGGAGGCGGCATGCCGCTTCCTGAGGGCGGCAAAGGCCGTGGAGACATAGCTCTTCGATGCCGAATAGGCCGGCTTGTAAGGGGGCGAGAATATG
>CAZPPU010000185.1:0-2787 GCA_964588515.1 uncultured Nitrospirota bacterium | reverse complement strand
AGAAATGGAGGAGATGTAGACGAAATGTACCCTCTCCCGTTTTTGGAATGCCGGCAGATAGGCCTCCACCCACCTCAAGGCGCCCTCTGCATTTACGCCGAAGGATTTCCGGTAGTCTTCAAACAGAAACTCGGGGCTTTCCTCCGTGTAGACGGCGGCGTTCAGTATTACCACATCGGGCATGAACCCTATGCCGTTTTGATGGGCGATTACTTCTTTTATGTCGTCGGGGTTGCTTACATCACAGTATCTCCAGGTGAAACGGCCGCCGGCCTCAGGCATCTCGCACTGCCGGCGCGAGACGCCATAGACGGTGTCGCCCCGGGCAAGAAGGATTTTACAAAGTTCCCTGCCGATGCCGTCCGAGACCCCGGTTATGAAATATTTTTTATTCGTCATCCGGTGCCGTTTTAACGCAACCCGAAGATGTTATCCGATAAAAAGTAACAACACTCGCAGTCCCCGACAAGGTCGAGGTCGTTGTTTAATAGGGTACGCCTCAGTCGCCGGTAATTGCCGTTGTTCCATGCGTTTTCGTCCGACAGGTTGCCGTACTCGGATTTCGAATAAAAGACCATCGTGCAGCACGGACTGATTTCTCCTCTATGGTTGACGCTGATGAATTCCATCGGTTGTCGGCATTTCCTGTCCTTATTCGACCTGGAGCAGAGTATCGGGAAGGTGACATCGAGCCGGTCTTTATATTTCTCCCGTAATGCCCCCGAAAACTCTATGTATTCCGGGTTGTCGTCGAAGAGGCACATATCCTTTTTGGTTTTGTAAGGGAGCGTGTTTTGGAACATCAAGCCGTCTACGCGAAGTTCGATGCCGAGTTCGATAAACCTTTCCATATCGGGGAAATCGGTATTGTTTACTATCCTCGTTATGTTCACGGCCAGATTGCTCGACCTCGCCTTGTCCCTTTCCCGCAGAAGCGTTTCGATGTTTTCGAGCTGGCTCGGAAGATGGCTGTCATAGAGCGATATGGTGATGGAGTTCAACGGGGAACGCACTATATCTTTTGAAAATGAGCCGACCAACACGCCGTTTGTAGTGGTGGTAGTGAAAAATCGCAGGCCGCTTGAGATGTCCACGAAGTCGAAGAAATGCTTATGCAGCAGGGGCTCCCCGCCGTGGAGGCCGAATTTGATGCTCGCCCGGAAAAGCGGGTGATGGATTATTTCCTTGAATTCCTCCATGGTGACCTCTGCTTTGGATTGGGGGTCTCTGTCCGGAATCCCGTATACGCAGAATTCGCATTTCAGGTTGCATTTTTGCGTAATGATGATCCCCGAATGAACGGGCTTAAACCGCTTTATGTTTATGAGGCCGGGTTTGAAATTGCTGAAAAAAAGGTACCGCATCAAGTTCGTAACCTGAGCCATCCGGGGTCTTTTGGCGGCGAAATGCCTTAGATACCTCTTCGTAAGGCTTTTTTTCATCTTGTCAGATGAGACCGAGGAAGTTCGTTGAAAATATCATTTCCTTTTCGACCTCCGGTATGTTGAGGCCCTCGACCCAACCCCTGATTGCCATGATGTCGCCGCCCGTATAGACGGAGTCCGTGCCGAAGAGACACTTGCCCGGGCCCACGGCCTTCACGGCCTTTCTTACGAGACCTTCGCTCACATGGTATGTGCTTGAGATATCCATGTAGGCGTTCGGACTCCTTGCAATCAGCGGCCACATTGCCTTGTAGAAGGGCACGCCGAGGTGGGAGAATATAACCTTCAGGTCAGGGAACCTCCCGATGAGCCATGCATAGTCTCCGTGGGAGCCGAACCCGAGGTGCACGAGCACCGGAAGCCCGAGTTCTCCGGCGCGTTTCAGCACCCCCTCGGCCCTCTCCATCGGGAACCTGTGCCAGAAAGGGTGGAGTTTGACGCCTATCATGCCGGGGACGGCCCGCCACCTCTCAAGCTCATCGAGCGCGTCTTCGTTAAGGGGGTTTATGAATATCCATCCGAGGAAGCGCTCCGGGTATCTGGATACGGCATCGGCCACTTCCCGGTTGTCCGGGTTTTTTCCGATACTGAATTTTTGGGCTCCGCCGGGCATGAACCTCCTGTACCACATGTTCCACTCGCCATCTTTGGTGTACATGCTTTTTGTGAGCGCCGTTCCAAGCGGCCTTAAAGAGTCGTAATAAAACATGGCCCGCTGAACGGCCATCAATACTCCGGACTTTTTGGTTTCGGGGGGGTCTATCGGATGAGCGATCAGCGCCGTCCTCCGCACCCCGGTCTTTTCCATCGCTTCTATAATGCCTGCGGCGTCTATGACACGGGTATCGTAGTGGGCGTGGCAATCAATTATCACTTGCTTTTTCCTCGGGAGAGAAAGGAAATATCATATTTTATTATAGTCAATGGGTTGGGCCTTTTTCAACGCATCTTGCGCCCGAGGATATAGTCGAAAAGCCGCGGGGCCCAGTAATTAAGGTGGCGTGCGGCCCTGCCCCTGAAGGAAAGAACCGCCTCCTTTTTGGCCTTCCTCGAGGCGGAGACGATTTCCCTTGCAACCCTCTCCGGAGATGTCTTTTTACCCGCATCGAACATCTTCCTGTGGTCTCCGTATATTCTGACTTTTCCGAAAAACCCGGTCTCGGTAAGCCCGGGCGTTACGAGCACGACATCGATGCGGTAGGGCGCAAGCTCTACCCTGAGGCTCTCCGTAAGCGCATTCAGGGCGGACTTGCTTGCGCAGTAGGGGGATACGCCCGGAAGCCCGCGCTTGCCGGCCCCTGAGGAGATGTTGATTATCTGCCCCCTGCCTTTCTTTTTCATC
>CAZPPU010000184.1:1955-3936 GCA_964588515.1 uncultured Nitrospirota bacterium | reverse complement strand
CCCTAATCCGTAGCCAAATGCCCATAGAGATTCTTTATGTGTCATTCTGGCTTGTCCAGAATCTTTCTTTCGATTCCGAACAAGTCGGAAGGATTCCCGACGAGCGGGAATGACAAAACTGTGGGTCATTGCGAGCACCCGGAGGGTGCGTGGCAATCTCGCGTAAGCTGTTGAGATTGCTTCGCTCCGCTCGCAATGACACTCGCAATGACGGTTATTGATTACGGATTATGGGTCCGTCGGTGTCAGGGTCAAGCGGCAGCTATTATAGTTTAAGTTTAATTAAGTAATTCACGAAGAAACGAAATCTCTGTTTTACTTTTTGTTTAACAAAATGTCAAACGATTTGTTGCCGTTTATATCCCCGGCCTTCTCTTATGCCAGTCCGTTGCCTGCTCGTATGCATATGCGGCCCGGAGGACGGTCTCCTCGTCGAAGTGCCTGCCTATAAGTTGAAGACCCACTGGCAATGGATTGCCTGTCGGGTTCGTGGCAGGCCGAGCCTGCCCGCAAGGTATTGATATCGCAGGGACGCCCGCGAGGTTTACGGAGATGGTGAATATGTCGCTAAGATACATCCTCAGGGGGTCTTCGGTCTTTTCGCCGATTTTAAATGCAGGTTCGGGCGATGTAGGGGTTGCTATTATATCCGCCTGTTTAAATGCCCCGTCGAAATCTCTTTTTATGAGAGTCCTTACCTGCTGGGCCTTTCCGTAGTAAGCCTCGTAATACCCGCTTGAGAGGGCGTATGTGCCGAGCATTATCCTCCGCTTGACCTCCGCGCCGAAGCCCCGGGCCCTCGTCCGCATATACATGTCCATCAGGTCCTTGCCCTCGACCCTGAGGCCGTATTTTACCCCGTCATACCGCGCAAGGTTCGAGGATGCCTCGGATGTCGCAAGGATATAGTAAGCGGCCACCGCATAGCCCGTATGCGGGAGCGAGACCTCGATTATCTCCGCACCCAACGACTCAAGTTCCTTTATGGCAGTCCGCACTGCGGACTCGACCTCTTTGTCCATCCCCTCTATAAAGTACTCCTTCGGCACTCCGACCTTAAGCCCTTTTATGTCCCTGCCCAAGGGTGCGGTAAAGTCAGGGACTTCCACGGGCGCGGATGTGGAATCCAGGGGGTCGCGGCCTGCTATGATGTTTAAAAGAATCGCGGAATCCCTCACATTTTTTGTAATCGGGCCTATCTGGTCGAGGCTCGATGCAAAGGCCACAAGCCCGTACCTCGAGACCCGTCCGTATGTGGGCTTAAGCCCGACCACCCCGCATAAAGAGGCGGGTTGTCTTATGGAGCCGCCCGTATCCGAGCCGAGTGCGGCGATGCACTCACCCGCGGCCACTGCCGCGGCCGAGCCCCCGGAGCTTCCACCGGGGATGCGCTCCGTGTCCCATGGGTTTTTCGTAACATGGAATGCGGAGTTTTCGGTCGAAGAGCCCATTGCAAACTCATCCATGTTCGTCTTCCCTAAGAGCGCATAGCCGGCACCGGAAAGCCTCGATGTAACCGTGCTCTCATAAGGCGGGATGAAGTTTTCGAGTATCCGGGAGGAGCATGTAGTCCTTATGCCCTTTGTGCACATATTGTCCTTGATTGCCATGGGGAGGGGGCACGGCCCCCTGCGATATTGGGGGCTCTCTGCCCCTCGAGAAACCATCTCGTAGGCTCTTTCCCTCGTCAGGGTAATAAACGCCTTGACCTTGCCCTCGACCGCATCTATCCTCGAAAAGACGGAATCCAGCACCTCTTTGGGGTTTGTCTCGCCCTTTTCAAGCAGTGCCTTTATTTCGTGTATGCCGAGGCTGTAAAGCTCCATCGCCTAATTATGATACCATACGCCTTTACGCAGGGGCCCGTGGCCCCCTTTACGCAGGGGCTCGTAGCCCTTGGGACAAAAGCAGGATGCACCCTAATGCGAATATGCCCGCGCCTATGAGGGCAAACGGTGCGCCCGGGTCTCTTTGGACCCTG
>CAZPPU010000184.1:0-1945 GCA_964588515.1 uncultured Nitrospirota bacterium | reverse complement strand
GACCCTGAGGACCGCCCTCGGAGAGGGTAGAAGGTCGGCGGACTTTATGAAGAGCCATGTGCCCCGATAGGACGACGGACTGCCGGGCCTTAGGACTACCGGCTTAACCGCCACGCCGTCTTTAAGCCACTGCCCCTTGACTTCCCGGTATGTCTCTACTGTATCGTCGGGCCTTACGATAATCTCATCTACCCTAAAGTCCGAGGCGAAACCGGAGAAATAAACGGAGTCGCCCGGGCCGAGGGTATATTCAAGCCTCCTGCTCGTAAAGGCCGTGATAAGATGCCCGAAGAGCACAAACAATACCCCCATGTGTATTATCAGTGCGGGAAGCGCCTTGAAAGAGACCTTTCCGCGCAGGACATCTAAAATACATGCGATTGTGCTCAGGGTTATAACCCCGAGTATGGTTATCAGGCCGTATATCCACCATGAGGCCGAGGGCCTTGCCTCCGAAAGCCACCCGAAAAGGCGCGCATCGTTTATGCCTGAAAACTCCTCCATCCTGCCCGGGATGATGAGCGAGCCCGTAAGGAAAAATACGAGGGCCAGCGCTAAAAGCCCTATCTGGGTCTTGACCGATGTAAGGAGACCGAACATCAAAACTGCGTCCACGGGCCCGGTATCAGTGTGCCCACACCGAAATAGGAAAACAAAAGAAGGAGATAGCCGGAAACGCCTATGGCCGCAGAGGGCCTTCCCCTCAGCCCCTTGACCTGCCCCGAATGCAAATAAATCCCGTAGTAAAACCATACGAGGCTCCCCCACAGCTCCTTTGCCGTCCACTGCCAGTAACTGCCGTATGCAAGGAAAAACCATATACTGCCCGCTATCAGAGAGAGGCTCAGGGCCGTCCAGCCCCAGAGCGTGAGCCTGCGCTGGCTCTCATAAAGCGGCTCCTCCCCGCTCCGGAGATAAAGCGTTCCCATGGATGCGCCCGCGCCCAAAAGCACGAAGCTCAGGATGTTAAACCCCGTGTACATGTAAAACCACGGCGTCTGCATGTTCTGGGAGATTGTGTTCATGGGCTCGTAAAAGACCGCCGAGAGCGCAAAGGCAGAGGAAAGCGGTACAAGACAGCACTCGTAAGAGGGCGCGGGCAGTGCCCGCCTCTTCGATATCAAAAGTGAAATTATGAGAAGAAAGCTTATAGCTGAGAGGATATCGAGCCGCTCGGTTATCGGAAGTCGGCCCAAAAGGGCCGCCCTTTTTACGATGAAGATGCCGTGCACAAAAAGCCCCGCATGGATAAAGCGCCTGCCGGTCCTTCCGCCTGTAAGGCCGAGGCCGTAGAGTGTAACCGCACCCAAGAGCCAGTACACAGGTTATATTAGCACAGGCCGACGACCCTTTCCCGGTCAAAACCAGCTTGACTTATGTCTTCTTTTTGCTACGATTTAGATGAAATCTCTATTCCCAAAAGGAGGGCGATATGAAGCGGTTTGTGATAGCTTTGTCGGTTCTGGTTTTGGTTGCCGGCTCGGCATATGCCCAGCCCCAGCGCAAAAAACAGGCACAGCCGGATATGACCCAGCAGGAGATGTGGCAGATGTGCCAGCAATTGATGGGCGGCGGGATGATGGGCCCCGGAATGATGGGTCAAGGCATGATGGGCGGTATGGGCATGATGGGCGGCGTCTACTTCAACCCGCAGGTCAAGAAGTTCCTCGACGAGACGGTCGAACTCAGAAAGGCGCTCCTCCTTAAGAGGTTCGAGTACTTCGAGGCCGTAAGGAACCCGGATACCCCGACCGAGGCCATCATGAAGCTCACGCAGGAGCTGAGGAAGATAATGAGCCAGCTTTACGAAAAGGCGCCCATGGGATACATGGGCCCGTGGGGATACGAAGAACCGGCCCAGTAAGAGGAGGTGATTTCGATTGGCAAAAGACCCGGTATGCAATATGACCGTGGATGAGAAGAAGGCCGCGGCTGTGAGCACATA
>CAZPPU010000183.1:0-3978 GCA_964588515.1 uncultured Nitrospirota bacterium | reverse complement strand
CTTCCAGTCATTCCTATGAGCAGTAACAGAGATTTTTGAAAACTCCTTGAGTTGGCCGAGGTAAGTTTCCATCTCTGCGAGCTTTCTTCCGATTAAGGGTTTATCAACCAATCTTATACTTCCTTTTCAGAACAGCCTTCTCCTTAATCAGGAAATCAAAATATTTTCTCAGCGTAACCGATTCATACCTCTGCCTCAGAAAAGGGTTTTTGTCGATAAAAACCCTTCTGCCTTGCAAGACCCTCACAGCCACGCTGATCGGCTGGGTATTTAAAACCACGAGGTCAACCTCATCCGTCCCGAGGGCACCGGTTACCTTACTGAAAAGCTCAAGGTAGTCTAATTCACCCGGGTTTTTCACAAAGACAGCCACATCTACATCGCTTAAGGGACTATGTTTCCTTTTTAGAAACCCTCCAAAAAGGTAAGCGAAGATAATATCCGGGTCTTTCTTCAGGAGGTCAGCGAGGGAATCGACCCTTTGGTGGATGTCTTCTGGAAGCCGCTTAAACCTTATCATCTTCTAAGATACCATAAAAAACGAACAATGCCAATTTTCAGCTTCCCAAATTCAAAAAGTTCCTCAAAAGCTCCTTGCCCACTGCGGTCAGTATGGATTCCGGATGAAACTGAACGCCTTCAAGCAGGTGCTCCTTGTGCCTTACGCCCATTATCTCCCCGATATCGGTCCATGCGGTTATCTCAAGGCATTCGGGCAGGCTCTCGCGCTCTATCAAGAGGGAATGATATCTCGTCGCCTCAAAGGGGTTATCAAGCCCTTTAAAAATGGTTTTGCCATCGTGATGAATCAAAGAGGTCTTTCCGTGCATGAGCCTTCCGGCCCTTATTATCCTGCCTCCGAAGGCCGCACCTATTGCCTGATGCCCTAAGCAGACGCCCAAGATTGGAATCCTTCCTGCAAAATGCCTGATCGCATCCACCGAGACCCCGGCCTCGTTGGGTGTGCAAGGACCCGGAGATATGACAATCCTTTCGGGGTCAAGCCTGCCGATTTCATCGAGGGTTATCTTATCGTTTCTAAATACCCTGATGTCTTCGCCGAGCTCGCCCAAATACTGGACGAGGTTATAGGTAAAAGAATCGTAATTGTCTATCATCAACAACATTCTAATCCCTTTCGCGGCAGGCCGTGCCTGTCGCCGGGGCTCGTCCCGTGGCCATCTCGACCGCCTTCATCCTGCCCATGGCCTTATTCACCGTTTCGTCGTATTCGGCCTCGGGCCTTGAGTCCGCCACTATGCCTGCGCCCGCCTGAACATAGCAAACCCGGTCTTTTATTATAAGCGTCCTTATCGTGATGCACATGTCCATGCTTCCGGAATAGCTCAGATACCCGAGCGCCCCTGCATAAGGCCCCCTTCTTACGGGTTCAAGCTCCTCTATGATTTCCATGGCCCTTATCTTTGGCGCGCCCGTCACCGTGCCCGCGGGAAAGCACGCCCTGAGGACATCGGCTGGGCCGAGCCCGGGAATGAGGTCGCCCTCCACATTGGAGACCATGTGCATGACATGGCTATAGCGCTCAACCCCCATGAGCTCCGTAACCTTGACCGAACCTGTCTTTGCCACCCTCCCCACATCGTTTCTTCCCAAGTCAACGAGCATTATGTGCTCCGCCTTTTCTTTTTCGTCGGCCTTAAGCTCTTTTTCGAGGGCGATGTCCCCGGCATCGTCCTCGCCCCTTTTCCTTGTGCCTGCTATGGGCCTGAGGGTGATTTTATCGCCTTCGAGCCTGACGAGGATTTCCGGGGAAGAGCCCACGACCTGCATATCCCCGGTATCCATGTAATACATGTAGGGCGAGGGGTTCACCACCCGGAGCGCCCTGTAAATGTCGAAGGGCGAAACAGTGCAGGGCTTTTCAAACCTCTGTGAGAGCACTACCTGAACGACATCGCCCGCCATGATATAGTCCTTGGCCTTTCTTACGGCATCTTCAAATGCCCCCCTTGGGCCGAAAGAGGAAACGAAGCCGCCGGAGGGAACCGGCTCCCCGATATCGCCTGCCGGCACAGGCCCCTTGAGTTCTTCAACTATCCCGTTTATTTTTTCGACCGCCTCCCTGTATGCCTTACGGGGGTCTTTGCCGTCGAGACGGACATTTAAGAGCACCTTTATAGTCTGCCTGAGGCTGTCGAATATGAGCAGGGCGTCGGTGAGCATGAAAAACATATCCGGCACATCCATGCCCGGCCTGTCCATGTCCGGAAGCCGCTCTATGAACCTGACCATGTCATAGCCTAAATACCCGACGAGGCCGCCCGAAAAGGGGCTACGAGCCCCTGCGATATTGGGGCTACGAGCCCCTGCGATAAAGGGATCCCTTTCCACAGGCTTGTTCTCGGACATTATTTCTTTAAGAAAACCTATCGGGTCCCCGACCTTAAAGGAATCGGTTTTTCTTCTTTTAGTCACAGTGACGGTATTGCTTGTGCCTTTTATAGTCTTTGACGGCTGAAGCCCCAAAAACGAATACCTGCCCCACTTCTCCCCGCCGACCACGCTTTCAAGGAGGAAAGAGGGGCAGGCGCGGAGCTTTAGATAGGCCGATACGGGCGTTTCCGTGTCCGCAAGGATTTCCCTAAAGACGGGCACGAGGTTGCCCTTCTTTGAAAGCCCCTCAAATGTCTTTTCGTCAGGGTATATCATTGACAAAGCCCGCCTATATTCATTAGTATTCTTTATTATACCCTATCGTCCGGAGTCGTTTCTTGGGCTGATTCGTGCGGGTGTAGCTCAGTTGGTAGAGCACAACCTTGCCAAGGTTGGGGTCACGGGTTCGAGTCCCGCCACCCGCTTAGTTGTTTAGGTGTGTTTTTAAGGCAGGCGGCGTACCCAAGCGGCTAAGGGAGAGGTCTGCAAAACCTCGATTCACCGGTTCAAGTCCGGTCGCCGCCTTGAACCATGCCGGTAAGCTCTTTTTCGTCCTCCCTGATTAGGTTGAGGAGGAAGATGTCGAGGCCTTTTTCGGTGAAGTACTCCCTCTCGATGCTCTCGATGTAGAACCTGTCGAGGCCCGAGTTCTTGATGAAGTCCTCCCTGAGCTTCGTGTCCCCGGTCTTTATTATCCCCGGAAGGAGGTTATTTATGTAGAAGGATTCCTTCCTGAGGTCGAGGAAGGCCTTTTCGAAGAGCCATTCCGGCACATCCTCGGCGATGTCCCTTGCGCCGAGCTCCATTGCGATATCCTCCCTGATTTCGTCCCTGCCTTCCTTGCGGTCGAGGAGCGCGCGAACCTCCGGCGCGCGCGGCTCCCAGGCGCCGAAGAAGTTGGGGTTCTGCAGCAGGACGGCTGCCGTGTCAGGCGTGAGGCGGCGTTCGAGGTCGGCGAGGTCCGCTTCGCCCGTTCGAGCGTCGTAGCCGAACTCCTCGACGGCGACGCCCGCGCCTTTGAGGTAGTTTTTCACGACGCTCTTCTTCTCCCAGAACAGGTTCGCCGGGAGGAGGACCATCCTCCCGCGGTTTGCGCGCACGCCCATGAGCGCGGCTTCGGCGAGCGCCGTGGGCGCGTCGTACATGGAGATGTTCGCGACCTCCATGTCCGTCAGGCGGCAGACGTAGGTCTGGTACTCGAACATCGCTTGGAGCATCCCTTGGAGGATTTCGGGCTGGTACGGGGTGTAGCTCGTGTAGATCTCGCCGCGCAAGATGAGCGGGTTCACCATCGCGGGCACGTAGTGCGCGTACGCGCCGGCCCCGAGGAAGTGCGGTCGCGCGCCGAGCGGCTGGTTCTTCGCGAGCATGGCCTCCATCTCGCGCTTGACGTCGAGCTCGGAGCGCCCCGGCGGCAGCCGCAGCTTCGTGCGGATCGCGTGCGGCACGTCCTTGAAGAGATCCTCCGTCGAGGAGATCCCGAGGGCTTCGAGCATGGCACGCTCGTCGGACGCGCCCGTCATGTAGGCCATACGATTGCGCGGAGTGGAGAGCGCGACATAAGGGTTTGCGCTGCCACCCGAG
>CAZPPU010000182.1:2742-4012 GCA_964588515.1 uncultured Nitrospirota bacterium | reverse complement strand
CCCTTTCCCCAAGCCCGGCCGTCTGCCCGGGGACAAAGACCGGAGCAGGGGCCTGCGCTGGCTTCTTAAGAAGAGTAAATGCGCCTACCCCGATTAGAGCCCCAAAGACTAAAAGTATTACTGCAAAGAGAACTTTCTTACCCATTGATTTAATTATAATCCTATACGCCTTTGGATGTAAAGGGACGACATAGACACCGGATTGACTTCATCCAAAAAAGCACTACAATTTAGAAAGGCGTGACATCTAAGGAGAAACCGGTTTCTCTTGAGATTCTGACACGGAACGATGCAATCTCCCTGTTGGAATTGATTCAGGAAAGTCTTTATTGCGAAACCCTCGAAGGTTATAAGACGCTTATATCGAAACTCGGAAAGCTCATCCCGTTTGACTACGCCATTAGCGGCTTGGCCCGGGTGGAAGGCGGCAAGCTAAAGTCCTACAACATTATCAATCTGAATTACCCTGAGGAGTGGCTTGATGTGTATGAAAAAAAAGGTTATCCGTTTGTCGACCCTATCGTGCTTGAAAACTTCTCCGCATTTAAGCTTCAGTTCTGGAAAGATACATATAGAAAGTACAGGCCGCCGAAGGAATTCATAAAGGACGCGGATGATTTCAACCTAAGAGCCGGATATTCCAATGGGGTGGTAAACAGAAACGGCCGTCTGGGAAGCATATTCACCATATCCGGCCATTATCCGAGGCGCGACGAACTCATCGAGACTGTTTTAAGCATCTTGACCCCGCATTTGCACAATGTCATGGCAAAAATCAACACGGCATCGCAGAATACTCAAAGCAATATCTCGGAAAGAGAAAAAGAGGTGCTCAACTGGCTCAAAGAAGGCAAAAGTTCGTGGGATATAGCGATGATACTAAACATAAGCGAAAATACGGTAAATTTTCATATCAAAAACATAATGGAAAAGCTTAATGCCGTCAAAAGGACACAAGCCGTTGCCTCGGCTATAGACAACGGCTTAATTGAGCTGTAATAAACCATCCGAACATCTCCGGCCTTAATTGCTCGTTTACCGTCTCAAAGGTTTTCCAATCCAGCACCACGGCCGCGGCCTCGATCCCGTCCGGCATGGTCACGGGGTTTCCTATGGACTTGCAGGGATAACCCTTTGCGCACAGAAGTCTTAAGACCTTTGTTTCTACAACCGTATAGATATATCTTATGTTGCGCCCGATGCACCAATGGTAAAGGCCCTTTAGAAGGAACATGAAGGTGTAATGACCAATGGGCAGTTTCTGCCTTGC
>CAZPPU010000182.1:0-2732 GCA_964588515.1 uncultured Nitrospirota bacterium | reverse complement strand
TATGAGGTAGTTCAGAAATGAATTTTTTAATGAATTGTAACTGGACATCGGCATCGCGTGCCGCGCCTAATCGCCTGGTTAATTGTCTAAGCTGGCTTCGCCATTTGCCTGCCTTGCCTGCCGGGAAACACAGAACCTCGATGTTTCGCCCGTATCCGCTTCCCTCCGGACCGCATGGTTTTTGTCTACAAGCATTGAGAATTCGTTGTCTATCATGAATGGATTTCCCGCCGGCACGAGTCTTATATATGCAAGCATACTGTCGTTTGAAAAAACCCCGAAAGAAATTGCAAAGTCATCGTACATATCCACATCGCGCTTTCCTTCGTTTTTCCCCACCCACTTCAATTCTTCCGCAAATATTTCATGCCTTAGCCGGTAAGCCTTCTGCCGCTCTTCCTCTGTCGAGAGGGTTTTAACGACATAGCCGCACTCCTCGATGACCATACCGAAATTATGTATTTATCGGACAGCGTTTGACACCTACCAGAAATGGTAGGTTGCTCTGAGATGATTGAGTGATATTTTATTAAAAAGGGAGGTCGACTAATGAAAATGTCCGTTGGGTACAAAACAAGCAACAGTAAAGAGTCCCGCAACCTGCAGGAAACACAGGGAACAAAGGAGTTATTATTTCGGCAGCTTGCCAGCGAAGTTCTAAGAAACTACAAATGGCATAACCTCCCGTTACGCAGACTTAGAATGGTCATCAATTTCATGGATATGTTCGAGGGTCGCTGACAGAATGCCTGCAACTCGAAGCCTTATTGAAGCCGTGGCCTGAAGACAAAACAAAATATCATCGGCAGGAAGGTTATCTTGTGCCTCATGGCCGAGCCCAAGTCCGGCTCTACAGGGGCAAGGATGGAAAATATAAAAAGCAAGAGCAAAACAACATACCACGCCTCAAGTCCCTTCCGGCATAAAATGAAATTCTTAATGGCGACGACCGTAAGGGCGAGCAAAAGAAGGTTCTCTCCTGCCGAGAGAACCCTCGACGGATTGCCGCCTAAGGGATACAGGCCGGGCAGGGGCATGAACAATATGTGGAATATGCCGGTGGGCAGAAATTTAAAGACATCGAGCCAGCCCTTGAACTTTACACCCTCAAAGAGCGCGGTCTCCGGGTAGACCGACTGGTCTTTGATTTTACCTTCCTTCAGGTCATTTAAAATCTTATACGCCCCATCCAGTTGGAGAACATCGTTTTCCTGTTTAAAAAATGGAAACTGGGTCGAGAAATGCCATGCCAAAAGCAAAAGGACTGCCATCGGCGCTACAAGATAGAGCGCAGAGGCCTTTTTCTTCCTTAAGCCGAAGACCACAATGAGGAGCAGGCCGAAGGCCGAAAAGACCATCATCTCGGGCCTCAGAAGCCCTGCCACGGCGGAAAGCAGAAGGCTCAAAAGAAGCGCCGGCCATCGCGTTTCCGAAAGAAACCTCAGGCTGAAATAGACCGCCCAGAGGAAAAGAAAGGTAATCGATGCCTCCCTGAATATCTCCATGGAAAAATATATGGCCGAGGGCCAGACGGCATAAAGGACGACTGTGGTCTTTGCGGCTTTTTGCCCACCCAATCTTTCCGCTATCTTCCACGCCGGTATAAGCGTAAGCGCCCCGATGAATGAGTTTAGTACCCTCGCAACGAACATCGAACTGCCAAAGACAAAGTAAAATGCGGCAAGGATGCGGCTGTAATTCAAATGGCCGAAGCTCCCTGTCATATCCGATGGCCTGAGGGCGCGCCACGAGGCGGCAATCGAGCTTGCCGCCTCGTGATACCATACGGAATCGGTATAATACTTCTCCGGGAAAAAGGGTGTAAATTCCATAAGGAATGCGCTAAAAAGCCTCAGGGCAAAGGCGGCCATGAGCGCCACTGAAAGGAAGTCTCTGTTTTTCCGCCAGTTGAGGAAAAGGAGACCCAGCCCTATGGCCGAAAGAGCCAGTCCGCCTATCATCCCGCAAGCCTCATATATTCCGCCTCGAAGTCCCTTACGGCCTTTCGGATATCCAAGTTTTCTTCGGCGTATGCCCTTGCGTTTTCCCCGATGGCGGACCTGAGTTTTTCGTCCTTTGCAAGGCCCTTTACCGCCCCGGCCATGCGCATGGAATCGCCTGTTGGAACGAGCAAGCCGTTTACCCCGTCAATTATACATTCCTTTGCCGGATTTTTGAACCCCACGACAGGCAGTCCGTAAGCCATCGCCCTGTAGCTCGAAAGGGTTCCGGTCTCAACGAGGTTCGTGCGGAGATAGACATCGGCTATGGAGTAGAAATTTTCGAGGTCCGCCCTGAACCCCGGAAGGAGCGCCCTGCCCGAAAGCCCTGAGTCCGAGGCCATGTCTTTTATCTTCTCATACTCCCAGCCGTCCCCTAAGATAATCAGCCGGGCATCCGGATAATCCTTCAAGACCTCTTTTAGAACATCGAGGGCATGGACATGACCCTTCTCGGGCGTGAACCTCCCCACGGAAAGCAGGACCGGGAACGAGCCCCTGAGGGGAAACTCATCGAGCAGGGGGTTTTCTTCGGGTCTTATGCGTCTTAGCCCTTCGATATCTATCGCGCCCCTTATCGGTTTAATCTTCCCTTCCGGCACTCCGGCTTCGTGCAGTTCTTCCTGTGAAAGCCCCGTAAAAAACACATCCACATGGGACTCTAAAAACCCCATTGCGCGGAAAAGCCACGAGGGCCTGCCTTCCTTGAGCTGTGCCCTTCTTTCAGTCACC
>CAZPPU010000181.1:0-4015 GCA_964588515.1 uncultured Nitrospirota bacterium | reverse complement strand
AGTACGGCCTTTAAAGCCATGTCATAGAGAAATATAAGGAGAGCTTCCACGGGAAAAAATACATATTGGGCCATAAGAAAGTCCCCATCTGTAACGATTGCCACGGAAGCCATGCCGTCGTGGAGTGGGACGCCCCGGACTCCCCGGTCATAGGCGCAGGCAAGGTCAAGACATGCGGCAGGTGCCACGAGGGCGCAACCGAGAAGTTTGCGGCCGCACCGGCCCACAAACATATAGGGAAGGAAAACCCCATCCCGTACTACGGGGAGAAGGCCCTCATACTTTTAGTCTTCGGGGTCTTCGGCTTTACCTTATCCCATGTCCTTCTTGAGGCATACTCCGAGATGAGGGACAAGCTCGTCAGAAAGGAGGGGCAGGATGAATAAGGAACTGCCCAAAGAACCCAAGGAACCCAAGGAAATAGAAAGGTTCAATGTAACCTTCAGGATACAACATGTAATTCTGCTCACGACATTCCTACTTCTTTCCTTCACCGGCTGGGCCCTCAAATACCCGGAGGTCGAGCACTCAAGGTGGTGGATAAGGATGTGGGGAGGGCCTGAGACCGCCGGGACCATCCACAGGGTGGCGGGCATCACGATGCTCCTTGACTTCGCATGGCATGTGGCCTACCTCGTTTATCTCTTCGCCACAGGCAGGATGAAGATAGCGGGCACCACGACGATAATCCCCCTGCCGAAGGATGTCTTCGATGTCCTCAAAAACTACCTCTACTTCTTCGGCTTCTCGAAGGAAAAGCCCAAGTTCGGCAGGTTCAGCTACATACATAAGTTCGACTACTGGGCCGTCTTCTGGGGCATGGGAATCATCGGGACATCGGGCTTCATCCTTGCCTTCCCGGTCTTTGCGTCGAACTTCTTCCCGCAGTTCACCTTGGGCTGGATATGGCCCATGATGAGGATACTCCATAGCGACGAGGCGCTCCTTGCCATAGTCTTCATCCTCTTCTGGCACTTCTATAACGAGCACCTGAAGGCCGGGAAATTCCCGATGAGCTGGACATGGATTACCGGGAAGATTTCCATCGAGACCCTCAAGCACGAGCACCCGCTCGATTACGAACAGCGGTTCGGAAAAACCGGGAAGAAAGATGAATAGGGCGCAGGCCTGCCTGCTCCTGCTCCTTGTCGTAGCGGCGGGCTGTAAGGCGCCGATGGTCGGGACGCAAAAAGAAGGGGTGGTCGAGGAGTCCCCCATCCTCCCCCGGCATGCCGCAATAAGCGGGCTTCCCTGCTTCGGCTGTCATAGTCAGGCGGTGTTCTTTAACGCCCCCCGCGGGGTATTCTCCCACGAGAAGCACTCCATGTTCGATGTGCACTGTAACCAGTGCCACGATGTCGGCGGGCATCAAGGCCCGGTTGAGATAAACACAGGACTCTGCGGCGGGTGCCACAACCTCAAGTCCTTTGCATACGAGGGCGGGGGCATGGGCAAGGTGGCATTCAACCACGCTTTCCACGCAAACGCCTTCGGATGTAACGACTGCCATCCCAAGACCTTCCCGATGAAGAAGGGCCTCAAGAAGATGAAGATGGACGACATGTATCTGGGACGGTCCTGCGGGTTGTGCCACGACGGAAAAAAGGCATTCTCCTCTACCGAGTGCGGGCTCTGCCACCAGCAAGGGGCTGCGAGCCCCCACGGTGGCACGGCCACTCCGCAAGGGGCTGCGAGCCCCCACGCAAGGGGGCAGTGCCCCCCGCCATTTTGGGGGCAGGGCGGTCGAGGACTTCCCTTAGCGGGACATTGTGTTTGAGGGCGGCCTTCTTACAGTCTTCGTATTCCGGGCTCTCCTTGAGGATGCGCCCGTTTAGGTATGCCTTTTTGAGCCGTATCCTTCCAAGTCCTGCATTTAAGACCTCTGTTTTCCTCGGGAGCGTAAGCCTTTCTGCGCTATAAAACCTCAGGCCGAGGGTCGTGGTCTCCCTAAAAACTATATCGGCAAGTCCGCCCGTATCCCCGTCACGGCAAAGGACGGTGAGCTTTATCCCGGGCCTTCCTTTTTTCATTATGACGGGCGTAAGAAAGGCATCGAGCGCGCCTGCCCCGAGGAGTTTTTCGATGAGGTATTCGTATATCCGGGGGTCCATGTCGTCTATGTTCGCCTCTATGAGGGTAACCTGCGGCGCGGGCCAGCCGATGAAGACCCGAAGGACATTGGGCCTTTCTTTGATTTCCCGCATCCCCGCGCCCGTGCCCGTCCTTTCGAGCGTCATTCCCGGCATTGCGCCTGCGCCCGAAGAGATTCCCTTTAAGATGGCCGCGCCGGTCGGGGTCGTAAGCTCATGCGGGACGCCGCTTGAATAAACAGGGATGCCTCTTAAAAGCTCCGCAGTTACAGGCGCAGGCACCGTAAGGACGCCGTGGGCCGTCTTTACGACGCCACTGCCGGTATTTACCGGTGAGTGAAAGACCTGTTTTATGCCTAAAGAGCCAAGCGCAACGAGCGTGCCGAATATATCCACGAGCGTATCTATAGAGCCGAGTTCGTGGAGGTGAAGGCCCTCAAGCGGCCCCCCGTGGACTTTCATCTCCGCATCGAAAAGCCCCCTCAGGATGTCGAGTCCTTTGCTTTTTATCTCCGGTTTCAGTCTCGATTTCCCGACTATTGCCTCCATGTCCAGCCATGCGCGTGGCCTTTCGGCACGGGCGATTTTCACATCCACGGCTGTGGCAGTCTGCCCGGCCCTTTTCACCTTCTTGACCTCAAGCCTCCAGCCCTTAAGGGGGATGCCCTTAAGCGCCTTTATGAGTTCCCCTTCGGAGGCCCCGGCATCGAGGAGCGCGCCTAAGCACATGTCCCCGCTTATGCCGGAGGAGCATTCGAGATATGCGACCCTTTGCCTAACCAACCATCATCCCCATATCTGTAAGGGTATAGCTTCGATTCACACCCACTGGCAGTTCCTCTATATGTTGTAGGCGGAGATCTACGAGAACACTATATATGGTCATAAGCATTTTTTGCTTGACACCCCTCTATCTAACCCCTTATCCTAAAAGTGGAGGCTTTGGCGGCTTCGGCTGTCATTGCCTTTTTCATTTTATACATCTTCCCGTTCCGCACGAGGTCTCAAATCGTAGATTACTACAAAACTCCATAGAATGTGCTCCTGCTCATCGTCCCCAATGATTTTACGAAAATACCGCAGATTAACAACCAAAGCGGCAAGTTCTGCAAGCTCAGCCCTCCTCTCTCGATTCATATTTCCTACACTTACTCCCCATGCAATAATGTAGGCGATTAAATCTGCTATTTGAATTGCAGTTGTGAGGTGGCTATGGACGAAGAAAGGTTCTGGAATAATTCTTGAGGCACGCGCTTTGCCTTTAGCGGTTTCTCGGAAATATCTGGCCATCTGATCAATAAGGATATGGCACTGCGCCCGCTCAAGCTCATCGAAAACCACCAAGCCCATTTCTTCATGTGGTAAAGTATCGAGAAAATAATAGTAGCGCTCAAATAGATAAGAATAGTCTTTTCTTAAGAAATCTCCAGCAGGGCGCGGGGCTTCGCTGTCAACGATGCTTGCGAAAGCCTTAACTCTATATAGGGCACAGAGTTCTAAGAGGTGTTTTACAAATGCAATTTTTGCCTGGGCTAAGGCAGTCAGTTCAGATTTTGTTGCCCCGCTCCCTTCAGGATTCCCCTTACTACTTTTACCCTTTTCGAGACATTGCCTCGCCAATTCCGTTCTTTCTGCCGGGTTAAAAGGTGACATTTGAGAAGCCAAGCGAAAGGTTTTACGTTTCAATAATTTCTTGGCTTTGAGTTCAAACTCCTCTGCTGAAATTCTCCGACCGAAAAAAGTTGTCTCTGCACCCTGAATCTCGCATATGAAATTCCACAGATCCTTATCCTCTATACATATACCAGCCAGCACCTCATATGGAGAGTCCTTTCTGTCATGTCCGCTTTCATCGAGAAATAACAGTCTGCTCATGCCACGCCCTCCACCATCTTCTCCGCATCCATCACCCGTATCTCGCCGGA